>CAMOUE010000012.1 GCA_946626265.1 uncultured Eggerthellaceae bacterium
CCCCGTTGCCCGCCTGCGGAAGCGGCGGCCCCCTCCCGGCCCCCCGCCGCCCCGGGCGCAACCCGCCAGGCCATCCGGGCTCGCTTGGGCGGGGCGCTTCGGCTCCTCGGCGGAACACGTCGGCACCTCGGCGGAGGCACTTCGGACGAGGGGCGCTTGGCCCTTATCGTTTGGCGCCCTGCTTGGCTAAACCGTAGAACTTGTCGCTTCGGCCACGGACGAGATGGATGGCGCGGCCGAGTGCGAGAACCACTTCGACGTTGCGCGCCTTCAAGGGAACAAGGCACGCTTTCAGAAGCGCGGTGTCAGCTTGGGCCTTGAGGACCAGCTCGCAGAACAGCTCGTCTACGAACACGCTGCGCATCCATAGGGCGCGGTCGTTCTCGTTCATGCCGCTGCGAGCGTCGAACGTGCGCTCGACCGCCGACAGGATGTAGCGGGCGTAGAGGGCGCCGAGCTGCGACTTGACCTGCTCGTCGAGCAAGCCCCAGCTCGCGAGCGCGTCGCGCATCTCGGCGATGCGACGCCTGTGCAAGGGGTAGTAGTCGGCGACGAACGCATGGGTCAGGCTGCCCGCGGGACGGCGCAGGTACGTGTACGGCGCTGCGGCAACCACGTTGAGGGACGTCGCCTGCTCGAACACGCGAATGTTGAAGAAGAAATCCTCGATAAGCGGCGCGCTCTCCCACCGAACGCCGGCGCCGCGCAGGAAATCGAGGTCGTAGACCTTGTTGGCGCTGTAGCCGAGCAAGGTCGCCCGCTCGAGCGAAAAGAGGTGGGGCCGCAGCTCCGCAGCTGTAGCGCATATGAGCGCGTCGGGAACGACCTCGTTTTCGCGCTCGACGCTCCCCTCGGCATCGACCTGCAGCTCCTTCACGCCGAACACCGTCACCGAAGCCGGGTTTTCGGCAAGCGCCCGGGCGCACATCTCGAGCAGGCGCGGGTCGTACCGATCATCGGGGTCGGGCATCCAGAGGTAAAGGCCCAACGCCGCATCGATGCCGGTGTTACGCGCTTCGGACGCGCCCTTGTTGGCCTCGTGGTACACGACCCTGATGCGCTCGTCGCCGCGCGCGTAATCTTCGGCTATTTCGGCGCTTCGGTCGGGAGAAGCGTCGTCGACGACGATCAGCTCCCAATCGTCAATCGTCTGAGCCTGCACGCAGGCGATCGAGTCGGCGATGTAGCGTTCGACGCCGTATGCGGGCATTACGATGCTGAACAGCGGCCTTCTGTCGTTCATGCGGTTTCCACCCCTCGTTTGCCAAGGTCAATGCTCAGATAATACTATAATTTGAGATTGCAATCTCCATCCGCTAGATTCAAGGGGTCTCTATGCCGCGCCTCTCAGTCATCGTGCCCGTCTACAACGTCGAAGCATACATCGGCGCCTGCCTCGACTCGCTCGAAGCGCAGACGTTCGACGATTTCGAAATCATATGCGTGAACGACGGCTCGCCCGACGGCTCGCGCGAGCTCATCGCAGCGCGCGCCGAAGACGACGGGCGCATCGTCATCGTCGACAAGGACAACGGCGGCTTGTCGAGCGCGCGAAACGCGGGCATCGAGGCGGCCTCGGGCGACTTCGTGTGCTTCCTGGACGCCGACGACACGTTTGCGCCGACTGCCTGCGAGAGAATCGTCGACGCATTCGATTCGGGGGCATACGACGTCGTCGTGTTCGGCGGACGCTGCATCCCCGAGCGCAACGCCGATAGGTGGATCGTCGAGCGGCTTTCCCCGCGCGACGTCGATTACCCCGCATTTGAGCCCTCGCTGCTCTTCGACGAGATGTCGAACCCCTACATCCGCATCGCCGCCCGCCGCCAGCTGCTTGCCGACCGTTCGATCAAGTTCGACGAGTCGTTGCGCTTCGGCGAGGACGAGGTGTTCATATTCGAACTGTATCCCCAGGCAAATGGCGTTAAGCTCATTTCCGACAAGCTCTACAACTACTTTCAATCGCACGGCGGCTCGCTCATGGACACGGCACGCAAGGAGACGCCGCGCAAAATCGAGCTCGACCTCGCCATGATGGGGCGCATCTTCGAGACGTGGAGGCGCCTCGGCCTTCTCGAACGCTACGCAACCGAGCTCGTCGACTGGTCGGTGGGATACGTCTTGTACGCCGCGCTGCGCCAGCAAGGCGAAGACCGCGCGCGGTTCGTTCGCGAAATGCGCGACATCTGGCTTTCCAACTGCTCCGACGAGCAGCTTGTCGGCATCGCGAGAAATCCGCGCAGCGCGCAGCTTTTCGAAATCGTCATGGACGCCGATCGCGACGGCCGCCTCGCCGTCGACCAGAAGACCCTTTCCGCCTCGCTTGCCTCATGGCGCATCGGCGCCTACGGCATCGCGGATTTCGCGCAAACGGCAGGCGAACGCATCGCGTCTCTCGCCACGCAACGGTTGGGCTTGAAATCGGGCGAGCAGGAATCGCAGCTTGCACGCGAGCCGTTCGACCCGTCGAACCCGAAGGTCTCGGTGCTCGTTCCCATATACAACACGCCGGAGCCGTTCCTTAGGAAATGCCTGGACTCGCTCGTGGGGCAAACGCTTGCAAACATGGAAATCATCTGCATCGACGACGGCTCCACAAACGACGCCCCCCTCGTCATCGCCGACTACAGGGCGCGCGACCCGCGCATCCGGGTCGTCACGAAAGCGAACTCGGGCTACGGCGATTCCATGAATTGGGGAATCCGCACCGCTCGCGGCACATGGATGGGCATATGCGAGCCGGACGATTTCGCAGACGAGCACATGTTCGAAACGTATGTCGCCGCCGCCGAACGATTCGGCGTCGACCTCGTGAAGAGCAACTTCTACATCCACGCCAGCTCGCGTCGCCGCGACAAACTCGAACGCATCTACGACGCATTCCCCTACGACACGCCCTTCGCACCTGGCGACCATGCCGACATCGTGCGCGTGAGGCCCGCCATCTGGTCGGCGCTGTATCGCCGCAGCGTCATCGTCGACAACGGCATCTGGTTCAGCCCGACGCCGGGCGCCGCGTTCCAGGACACGTCGTTCGTGCATCGCTATTGGATTGCCGCCCGTACCGTCGTGCTCCTCAAGGACGGGTACCTGCATTACCGGCTCGACAACGAGGGGTCTTCGAGCAACAAGGGCGACAAAGCGTTCGCCATCTGCGGGGAATACGAGCGCACGTTCGCGTTTTTGGGCCAGCAGGACGCATCAACGGTGCGGACGTTCGCCCCGCTGCTGAACGTCACGAAGTTCGACGGCTATCTTTGGAACTACAAGCGCATCGCCCCCGAAGCGCACTTGGAGTTCGCCGAGAGATGGGCGCGCGAGATGAAGGAGGCCATCGACGCCGGGCAGTTCGCGGAAGGGTTGCTCGACAACGATTACCGGCGCTTCCTCGACGAGCTGCTCGCGAATCCCGAAGCGTTCTGCAAGGCGCATCCCACCGCTGAAGGGCTGTAAGACGATGCGAGCGATGCCAGGGGACGGGTGCAATGATACGCTGCACCCGTCCCCTTTGCATCGCTCGCATCATCCAATCGGGTGGCGCGCTGGACTGCGCCACCCAACTAGCATGGGCAATCGTGTGACTAGCCCTCGAACTTGGCCATCATCTCGTTGAACTTCTCGAGCTCTTCGGGATCCATGTGGTAGCCGTGCTTGTCCTCGGGGTATTCGCCGTCGCGCACGTCATCGGCCCAGTCGCTGTAGGCCTCGCACAGGAACGGGAGCAGCTGTGCATACGTCTTGGCATGGGGATGCATCACTCGAAATAGTCGGGAATGCGCGTCGTCTGGCTGCAGTAGTCGGATAAGGCGGCGGCGATAATCACGTCGTCGGGATCGAGCTCCTCGATGCGATCGGCCAAGTTGCCCTCCGTCGTCTCGAAGTACAAGTCCTCGCGGTAGTGCACGGTCTCGTATTGCTTCGCGACGATGCGGCCGAGCGCATATCCGTACGAATCGCAGACGAGCAACGCCGTCCCCCGACCTGGACCTGAGTATTCGACGCCATGCGTGTAGTAGCATTCGTAGAACTGATAGCGAGCAAGGTCGCCGCGCCCGTCGAAGAAGGCGTGGTCGTCGCCATCGATGACCGTGCCGTCGTCAAACTCGATCGACACGTCCGAGAACCGGCTCGACGTATCGAACGGCTGCTCTGCAACGAGGTCTCGCCCGAACCGTGCGTGCGACCCCGAGAACGCCGGCCCCTCGACAGGCACGTCCTCCCCGTAATCGAACAATGGCAGACCGGCCTTCTCGGCTCCGGCATTGTAGACGGACGCCGCACCACGGGCGTTCCAATGGTGATCGGTCCGGTAGTAGCAATGGAAGTAATCGCCGAGCGTATCGTAAGTCCCCTCGTCGGTGCCGAAAAAGACGTTGGGATGGCCGGACAAGCCCTCGGCCAGCACCCCTATCGCCTCATCCGACGCGAACGGATCGGCGACCAGGCTGACGAGCGGATTGATGCTCGAACCGGGACCGTGCTCCGGCACGAGCACGACGAAGCGCTTGCCGGGATAGCGGTCGGCCACATCCGATAGCCCCTCGGCAAACTCGGAGAGCTTCTCGAGCTGGTCGGTCTTCTTGCCGGGAATCTCGATCAGGGCGTCAGCTCGACCGACGTAGGCGTATTCAGACCCGAAAAACGTCGGATAGCAGTCGGTGCCCAAAAGCGCAGCCATCAAAGCCGCCGACTGCCGTTGCAGCGCCGCGCTGCCGATGAGCGCCTGATTGCGCAAGGGGACATGGTCGGCGCAATACGCCTCGGCCTTCTGCTGGAACTCGCCAGACGAAACGGCCGACAAGGACAAGACGGGGCGGCCCTGGTGGTACTCCCCCTCGAGCGCCGACTCCTCGACGCCAACGTTCGTCCACGATGGAAGCGAAACGCCCAGCTTCGCGAGCGCGACCGCCCCGACCACCGACAGGAGCACGACCCCGGCGAGCACGATGATCGCTATGTCTCGTACGCGTGACATCGCCGCTCCTCAGAACCTGAAATAGATGAACGGGTTGAACGAGCCCGACGCAACCGATGCGACGGACAGGATCAGCAGCGCCAGCAAAGCCAAATCGACGCCGAACGCGACGCATTCGAGCGCGCGGCGCTTCGCCGGGTCGCCCACGCCCGACAGGTCGAACGAGCACAGGCCATTCGTTCCAAAGCGTTTTTCTGCGGGAAGGTCCACCTTCATGAACGGCCCCGATGGCCCCTCGCCCGTCCCCCATTGCAGCAATCGCGACCGCACGTACGGAACGACCGGGGTGGAGGCAACGGCGCACACGAGGAACACGGGGACGTACGTCCAGGCGAACAGCTCCCACGCCGTCGAAGCGCCCGATACGCCATACCCTCCGACGAGGGCCCAAAGCAAGCCCGTGAACTGCCCCATGTCTTCCGCCCAGAACAGCAGCCAGCCGAACAGAAACACGACGATTCCGTACAGATGCTGCGCAATTGCAGGCAGCTTCCGCACCGCCTTCAAGAGGAAGAGCTTCTCTGCGACGAGCAGCACGCCGTAGAACAGGCCCCATATGACGAAATGCCAGGCCGCGCCATGCCAGAGCCCCGTCAGGAACCATACGACGAAGATGTTGAAAACCCATCGCGGGACGCTGCATCGATTGCCGCCGAGGGGGATGTAGACGTAGTCGCGGAAGAACGACCCGAGGGACATATGCCACCTTCGCCAGAATTCGGTGCCGCTTTTCGAGAGATACGGATAGTTGAAGTTCCTCAGATAGGAGAAACCGAACATTTTCCCCAGCCCGATGGCCATGTCGGAGTATCCGGAGAAATCGAAGAGGATCTGGAACGAGAACGCGACGAGGCCCGCCCACGCGCCTATGGCGCCGATGTCGGAACCGCCCCTCGCGAGCATGTCCGTCGCGAGGACCGCGACGACGTTCGCCAAAAGCACCTTCTTCGACAAGCCGACGATGAACAGGCGAAGGCCGCACGCGAAGCCGTCGAGCGTTTCGCGCCGGTTCAGCACCTGGTCCTCGATCGTCTGGTAACGAACGATAGGACCTGCGATGAGCTGCGGAAAGCATGCGACGTACATGCCGAGGTAGAGGACGTTTCGCTGAGGGTGCACTTCGCCGCGGTAGACGTCGATGACATACGAGAGGGCCTGCAGCGTGTAGAACGAGATGCCTATGGGAAGCGGCAATTCCAAGTTTGGAACGGCCGCCGCCCCGATGCACGCGTTCACGTTCTCCGCAAGGAAGGCCTCGTACTTGAAAAAGGCGATGAGAAGCAGGTTAACCGCCACCGCGCAGACGAGCAGCAACTTGCCCGCCGAACGCGCTTCTTGCCCGCAGCGATCGATTCCAAGCGCAAACCCCCAGTTCGCAATGATGGAGAACACCATGAGGGCCACGTAGACGGGCTCGCCCCACGCGTAGAACACGAGGGAGACCAAAAGCAGCCACACGTTGCGCAAGGACCGCCAGGGCAGCAAGAAATACACCGCGAGCGAAAGCGGCATGAACGCGAACAGGAAAACCGATGACGAGAAGACCATGAACGGGCTGTTACCTGCGCAGCTTGTGGTACACCTTGCGCGCAAGCCCGAGCCCGCGTTGCTTCACCATCGACTTCAACGACGGATTGCCGGCCTTGGCGATCGACTCCTTGCAAGCTTCCATGATCTCGTCCCAATACGGATCGAGTCTTTCCTGCTCGTCGCCGCGATCGACGCTCCCCGCGCCCAGACTCGAGAACACCTCGGCCCAAAACGCCCGATGGTCGAACGCCGCGACCTCGCTCATATGCGCGAACGCCTCCGCGCCGAGCCGTTTGCGCTTCTCGCCGTCTTTCAGCAGTTCGACGATCTCCTGCGCCGCCGACTCGACGTCCCCTTGGGGCACGGGCACGATGCCGCGATTGCCCTGGGTGAGCATCAGGTGCGGCAGCTCGTACATGACGCAGGGCAAGCCGCACGCCTTCGCCTCCGAAAGCGCCAGGCAGTAGCTCTCGAAACGCGATGTGAGCAGGTACACGCTCGCCTTCCTCAAGTACGCGGCAACGTCGACCTGCTTGCCGACGAACACGACGCGCGAATCGATGCCGAGCGCGCGCGCCTGCGCCTTCAAGTTCGACATCATGCGCGCGGACGGCGCCGGCCCGACCATGGTGAGCGTGCACTTCTCGTCGAGCTCGGCCACGCGCGCGAAGATGCTGAGCGCCTGCTCGGGCTGCTTGTCGAAGCTGGACAGGCGCCCCACCCAGACGATTCCGCCGCCTGCAAGGCTCGCGACGTTAGCGGCTTCGGGCTCGACGGTCACGGGGTTGTACACCTGCCATACGTGCGGGTTGAACGATTCCCAGAATCTCTTGTCGAATTCGCTGAGCACGACGATGCCATCCGCATGGCGCAAGATGCGCGTCTGATCGAACTCCCACGCATGCGCTTCGGAGAAGAACGTGCGCAGCGAGGCGTGGCAATACAAGCTGAACGGCACGCCCAGCGATTTGAACAGGACCATGTCCCAAGGTAGAAGCTGATGGTACCACTGCTGGTACACGATTACGTCGATGCGGTAGTCCTTCACCGCCTCTGCGATTACATGGGCACGTTGCCCGTAGGCGCCGCGCTTTGCGGGCATGGACTTCGGCAGCGTCACCCACGCCACGTCGGCAGGAAGGTCGTAAGCGCACTGCGCGCGCTCCTGCTCCGCGAACACGACGACGTTCAGCCCCATGTCATGCCATAGGTTCACGAGGCTCGCGGTCACGCGCTCCGCCCCGCCGACGCCCATCGTCGAGTGGTAGACGGCCGCGGTCCGCACTTCCCGCGGCCGGCATTTCAGCGACCGGGCCGACGCGATGTCGTTCACCGCCTGCGCAGGGTAGAACCAGGCGATCTCCGCAAGCGCGTCGACGACGTCGGCCTGGGGCCACATGTCCATCATCACATCGAGCCCTGCGGGACGTTCGGAGACGGCCACGCGTTCGAGCAGGCGGCTCACGCCGCCTTGCACGTGCTCGCGATACGTGATCCTGAAATCGTCGCGCAACGCGTCCCAACGCCCCGTCGTGCGCAGGAAACGCTCGATGCAGTCCATGGAGTCGCGGTAGCACGAGCTCTTCTGGAGCTGGTCGGCGGTCATGTTTCGCTGCTTGACGCCCGAGCCGCCCGTGTCGATGTTGTACACGTAGCCGCGGTAGCCCGGCACGCCTTTGTACGAATCCGCAAGGCACGAGAAAATGAAGTAGAGGCACGCGTCCTCGGATTGCTGCATGCGCGCGACGGGAATGTGCACGATGGCCTCGCGAAGCAGGCGCGTGCGCATGAGCTTGCCGCACAGGCTCCACGGACCGCGGCGGTCGCGGAACACGATATGCGTGACCTCATCCCCACGCCCCGTCGCCGCCGGAGGTTGGCAGTAGTCGAAATCGGCCTGCTTGTTCTCGGGGGACTCCGCGTAAGCGTAACGGAGCTCGAACCCGAAGTGCACGACGTCGTATACGCCGTCTTGCACTTCGAGCATCTGCGCGACCGCATCGGTCAGCAGCTCGTCGTCCGCATCGAGGAACATGGTGAATTCGCCGTCCGCGTGCAAAAGCCCCGTCCGGCGCGCTTCGAGCCGGCCGCGGTTCGCGTCGTGTCGAACGAACGTCACTCGCTTGTCGGAAGCCGCAATCCCCTCCGCGACGGCAGCGCTCTCGTCGGTCGAGCCGTCGTCGACGAGAACGAGCTGGATGTTGGGCTCGGTTTGATCAAGCGCGCAAGCCGCGGCATGGGCGAGCGTGTCGGCGCAATTGTACACCGGGATGATTATCGAGACTTTAGGCTTCACCTTTGGCAATCCCTTCTAGCGTTTCGTACGCTTCGATGGCTTTCCGACCGTATAGTTTCGCGCTCCGATACCATCGGTAGAGCGACTCGCCCACCGATGCCCCTCGGGCCTCCTTCGCCAGCGCCCACACGAACCAGCAGCAACTTGCCAACGCAATGTACGCGAGGCAATGGGCGAGCTCTCCAGGCGATGGACGGCGTTCGAAGTACACCTCGAGAACTTCAAGCGCCTGATCGTACGTGTAGTCCGAGCAGCAAATGAACGCCCCCAGGTCGCTTGCGTAGTCGGACATGCCCGAATACTCCCAGTCGACCAGGTGCATCGTGCCGTCCGACACGAGGATGTTCATCGCGTAGCAGTCGTTGTGGCACAGGCAGGGGCTCACGCCGTCGGCGCCTGTGCGGCATGCAAGGTCGTCCATGAGGCCGACGAGTTCGTCGAACCCCTTGAACGACGTGCGCCGTTCGTCCTCGAGCGCCGCGATGAGCTGCTTCGTCGTCTCATGGACGTCAAAGCGCCATCGCGACGTCGCGTCGCTTCGATGCAGCGTGCGCAGCATCGAGAGCGCCTGGGACACCTGCTGGCGATCGTGATAGTCGAGATATGCGCAATCGTCCAGATAGCGGGCAATTTTCCAACCGAGCTCGGGGTCTTCGTAAATGTAGGACCCGTCAAGCCCCAAATCGCGCGCAACCCCCTGCGAGAACGCCTCGCTCTCGCGGTTGATGGAGGTCTCCCTGCGCCTCACGGGATGACGGTACACGTACCGCCCGCCGTTGCACCGAAACGAAAACGACAAGTTCGTGAGGCCCTGGTTGATCGGATGGATATCGGTGACCTCTTCGGGCTTCGCATCCAACGTGCGACATATGTTGCCGAGTATGGACGCGTCGACGTTCTCTATGAACCGCGGATCGAAATCGCCGAGCTCGTCGAGCGAGTCGAACTCGTAGATCACGCCCGCTTCGTACGGGCGCATGACCATATCGAGCTCGCCGGCGTGCTCGGCATACAGGTCCTCCCAAAGCTTGCCCGCAGTCCCGAGGCGGCCGTACTCCCGCTCGAGAATATCGACGAACGCCCGCGAGAACGCGCGGTCGAAATACGCATGGCCGAGCATGCCGTAGCCGCCCTGGCCTCCAGCCGACACCCGCGTAATGCGCTTCCCGGTGCCGACGGTGAGCAGGTACTCGTCGGTCGGCCCCTCGAAGAACACCGCCGGGTAATACGCCTTGTAGACATACGGCTCGAACACGTTTTCCGTGAAGTAGTCGTCTGCCGAGCAGATATAGGTGTTCCCCAGGCTCTCCCGCACGAGGTGCAGCGTCGAGTTGTTGTTGCGCACGGCGTAGTCTTCGCTCACGCGAATCTCGACGCCCAGCTCGTCTTCGAGGTAGAAGAACCGCTCTTTCATGTAGCCGACCACGACGATCACATCCGCAATGCCCGCTTCGTGGAGCTGGCGGATTTGCCGCTCTATAAGCACTTCTCCGCGTACGCGGAGAAGGCCCATGGGGATATCGCACAGCAACGGGGCCGATTGGCTCGGCATTCCGGCGGCCATGACGACGGCGTTCTCGACCCGGTAAGGGTCGAGCGCCTTTTCGCCGTCGGCGGTGAGGGCCCCGCGGGCGTTCAGCATCCCAGCGTCCTTCAACTCCCGAAATGCGGAGTTCACGCTGCCGAGCGATATGCCCGCATCTGCGGCTATCGCGCGCTGAGGCCGGGGTCCGCCCACGGCGATCGACGACAGGACGTTGAACTGGTTTCGTGTGAGCATGTCGCTACAGCAGAACCCCGAGCTCGGCCTCGACCAGGTCGAAGGCGGCGGCGATCGCCTTGTCCATGTCGTAGTACTTGTAGCCGCCCAGGCGCCCCGCGAACACGACGTCGCCCTCCGCCTCGGCGAGCTCGCGGTACTCGCGGTAGAGCCTGGTGTTGCGCTCGTCGTTGATCGGGTAGTACGGCTCGTCGCCCGGGTGCCAGTCGGCCGGGTACTCGCGCGTGACGACCGTCTTGGGCTGCGTGCCGAACTCGAAGTGCTTGTGCT
Source organism: uncultured Eggerthellaceae bacterium (assembly GCA_946626265.1). Classification (GTDB taxonomy): domain Bacteria; phylum Actinomycetota; class Coriobacteriia; order Coriobacteriales; family Eggerthellaceae; genus UBA9715. Next base: position 10,852 of record CAMOUE010000012.1, read on the forward strand.
CGATGACGCGCGTGTAGGGCACGTCGCGCGCGGTGTAGTTCACGACGGCGACGCCCTGGTGGTTCTCCTCGTCGAGGACCTCGGTCTCGAAGCGCAGCGAGCGGTACTCGAGGTTGCCGAGCCTGTAGTCGTAGAACGCGTCGATGGGGCCGCAGTAGACCGTGCGCGCGGCGACGTCGGGGCGGGCGGCCACGAGGTCGCGGTACTCGACGCCGAGCCTCACCTCGACGCCCTCGAGCATGCGCTCGACCATGGCCGTGTAGCCGCCGACGGGGATGCCCTGCCAGCGGTCGTTGAAGTAGTTGTTGTCGTAGGTGAAGCGGCACGGCAGTCGCTTGATGATCGACGCCGGCAGGTCGGCGCAGTCGCGCCCCCACTGCTTCTCGGTGTAGCCCTTCACGAGCTTCTCGAAGATGTCGCGGCCCACCAGCGAGAGCGCCTGCTCCTCGAGGTTGTGCGGCTCGCCGATCCCCTCGGCGGCGATCTGCTCGGCGATCTTGGCCTTCGCCTCGGCGGGCGTGGCCACGCCCCACATGCGCGAGAACGTGTTCATGTTGAACGGCATGTTGTAGACCTCGTCGCCGAAGCGGGCGACGGGGCTGTTGACGTAGTTGTTGAACTCGGCGAACCGGTTCACGTAGGCCCAGACGTTGCGCAGCGACGTGTGGAAGATGTGCGCGCCGTAGCGGTGGACCTGGATCCCCTCGACCTCCTCGGTGTAGACGTTGCCCGCGACGTGGTCGCGCCGGTCGATGACCAGGCAGGTCTTGCCGGCCTTGCGCGCCTCGTGGGCGAACACGGCGCCGGTGAGCCCGGCACCCACGACGAGGTAATCGTAATCAGCCATGGTGCACTCTCCTCAATCATGTCGAAACGCCCGATTCGCGGCGCCTTTCCAACCTTTACATTGTAAACGATATGGCCGACGAGCCCCACCCTAAGTCGCCGCCGCCCGCCACCCGCACCCCGCAGCACGGCGCCGCCCCTCCCGGCCTCGGGGAGCTAACCGCTCGTCGCCCAGGCGCAGCAGGCCCGCGAACTCGCTGCTTCGCAGCTCAGACAGCGCGGGCCCAACCGCTGCGCCTTTGCTCCTCGCAGCTCCCGATAGGCCGGGAGGGGCGGCGCCGTGCTGCGGGGTGCGGGTGGCGGGCGGGGCGCCTCGGGAGGCTAGTCGAGGTCGGAACCCTCGTCCCATGTGCGCTCTTTCACGAGGTAACGCGGTCGCCGTTTGACCTCGAGGTAGATCTTGCCGATGTATTCGCCGATGACGCCGAGGCTGAGAAGCTGCAAGCCCCCGATGAGGCTCACGACGCACAGCATGCTCGCCCAGCCCGCAACCGTACTGCCCAAGGCGAACGCGACGATCGCCCATACCACGCCTATGAGACCGACCAGGCTGAAGACGATGCCGAGGCCGGCGATTATCCTGATGGGCTTTATCGAGAGCGACGTGATGCCGTCGACGGCAAGATGCAGCATCTTGCTCAGCGGATAATGGCTCTCGCCCGCCATGCGCTCGGCCCGCTCGTACTCGACCGTCGTCGAGGGAAAGCCGACGAGGGGGACGAGGCCGCGAAGGAACAGGTTCACTTCGCTGAACTGGGAAAGTCCCTCGAGCGCACGGCGGCTCATGAGACGGTAGTCGGCATGGTTGAACACGACCTCGGCGCCGAGCGCGTTCATGAGCGTGTAGAACTTCTCGGCGCTCGTCCTCTTGAAGGCCGTGTCGGTGTCACGCTTGGAGCGCACGCCGTAGACCACGTCGTTGCCATCCAAAAACGCATCGATCATGTCGCGCGAGACGGTGATGTCGTCCTGCCCGTCGCAATCCGCCGAAATCGCCGCATCGCAATGCTCTTTCGCCTCCATGAGACCGGCGAGCAGCGCATTTTGGTGCCCCCTGTTGCGCGAGAGCGACAAGCCGACGAAGCGCGGGTCGCTGGCCGACAGCGCCTCTATTGCAGCCCACGTCCCGTCCGACGACCCGTCGTCGACGAAGAGGATCCGGCTCGACGCGTCGGCTCGCCCCTCGCCGACGAGCCGATCGACCTGTCGAAGGAACAGCGGCGCAGTCTGGGGAAGCACCGCTTCCTCGTTGTAGCAGGGGACGACGAACCAGACCACCGGTGCGCGCATTGTCGTTTTGCCTCCTCGCATCAATTACGGTACGACGATTCTAGCGCACCGACCCTAAACGCCCGTCGCGTACACGACTATTCCAAGCACGATGAGCGCGAGCGCCAGGGCCTTCTTCTTGCCCATCTTCTCCTTGAAGACGAGAACGCCGAACGCCGTCACGTATATGTAGCTCGTCGCCTCGAATATCGGCCCAAGAGAAAGCGGGACCTCCTTGTACGCGTATATCGTCATGAGCGTCGTCAGGAAGAACAACGCGTATGCGCAGATGACGAGCGGGTTCAAGTACTCCTGCACGATGGACCCGTACGATTTCTGCGCGGCCTTCTTGAGCATGACCTGGGACACCGCCGCGATGAACACGCCTGTGAGGTATATGGCGGCATAGAGCATCACGAGTCCGCCGCCTTTCCGTCGGCCTCGCGTTGGTCTTCGCCGTCGGCGATCGAGAACAGCACGACGCCCGCGATCACGATGCAGGCCCCGACAACCATCTGCCACGTGAACGTCTCGCCGAAGAAGAGGACGCCCCACACGATGCCCCAAACGATCGTGATCGCCTTGTTCGCGAACGCGACCGTCAACGGCAGGCGCTTAAGTATCTGCTGCCAGCCGACAGCGTAAACGGCCAGGATGAACAGCATTCCCGCGTAAAGCGCCACGAACTCGACGCTCATGAACGGCTGCGCCGCAGCGCTCTTGCTGAAGAACCCGGAAAGGGAGAACACGAACAAGAGCACGTGCAGGGCCATGAGCACGACGGCCCTCGTCGATCCGCGCCCGCTTCGCGGGGCGCCCGCTCCCATGTCGGGCCCGTTCTGCGCGTCTCGCATCTACGCCAGGCCTTCGACCCGATTGCGGTACAGCAGCTCCTCGCCTGCCGCATCGGGAATCCGAATTTCCTCGAAGATCTCGGTCGACACGCGGTCGACGACGTCGCGGTCCTCGTCCACGACGAAGAAGCGGGCAACGTAGGGCATCTTCTGCGGAGAGCCGATTCGGTCGCCCACCTCGTAGAAAAGCTGCCCGTACTCCACATCGGGCCGCTCGGCCACGGCGCGGGCGCTGCTCAGATCGCCGACGACGCCGTCACGCGCATAGAAGTAGAGGACCGCGGCGATGCGGCGCCCGAACGGGTCGCCGCACGCGAGCTGTTCTTCGATCGCCTCGTCGTCGTAGGCGGCGGCCAACAGCAGCTCCTCGACCGAAAAGCCGCATGCGTATGCTATGAGCTCGTGCTCGTAGCCGAGAAAGCGCGCCGCCACCTCGCCGACCTGCAAGCCCCGCTCCGGGCTCCAATAGAACTGCATGGCAAGAGGACCCGACGTCTGCCCCGTCTCGCGGACGTAGGCGCTCATGGCTGCAAGCGCCGGCTCGTACACGTCCTGCATGTAACGAGAGGGATAGACGTTGCGCGTTCCCGGCGGCAGCTCGCCCGAAACGTGCACGGTCTTCTCGCGGTCGGCTATGCCGATGACGTGCACGACGCCGTCGCGGACGAGCGCCTGCGCGTTGAATTCGGGATCGCCGACGTACTCCTCGACGAGTACGGCGCTCCTCGACGAGCCCTTCCGGGCGTCCTGGAAACATGCGCGGATCTCGTCGATTCCGTTGGTCAGAAACAAGCCGCGGCATCCGTACAGGTCGATCGGCTTCACGACGAGAGGGAACGAAAGCCCCTCCAGGTCGCGCTCGGTAAACCCCTCTTCGAGGACCGCGCTCTTGGGGCCGGGAATGCCCGCCCGTTCGAGCGTCTCGTTGATGACGTCCTTGTCGCGGTAGTACGGAAGCTGGTCGGGCGTCAGGTGGCACGGCAGCCCCGTGCGATCCGCCACCTGCACGGCGCACTCGAGCAGCACGTCCGAATAGGCGGTCGTGATCGCGTCCGCATGCTCCGCACGAACGACCTCGGCAATCGCGTCTATGTCCCGGATATCGATATTGTATGCGGCACCACCCCGCTCGACCGAAAGGCGCTTTGCCGGCCCTCGCGAGTACCCGTCGATGACGATGGTGCGGATGCCTCTATCGCACGCCAGGGCGACAAGGGGCGTGAATTCTTCGAGGCCGCCGAGAACGACGAGATTGTGGCAGGTCATCGCAGGACACCTTCCCTATCGCGATTGTCTACAACAGTCCGGACAACGTACTGCGGGGCCTTGTTCGCCGTCATGAACAACCTGCCCAGGTACTCGCCGATAATCCCGAGCGACAGCAAGATCAGGCCCGAGCAGATGAGCATGACGGCCATGAGCGACGGCCAGCCCATCTGCATCGTGGGGTCGAGCACCCTTTGGATGGCGACGGCGATTGCCGAGACGATTCCTATCACGCCGAGGACGGCGCCCATTATCGAGCAGGCGCGCAAGGGCAGCATGGAAAACCCGAGCACCGATGCCCAGAGCTTTATCAGGCTTTTCATAGTGTAGCCGGACGACCCCACCGCCCGCTCGTAATGCTCGACCTCGACGTTCATCATGCGGTCGGACGCGCGGAACAGCAGGCCGTGCACGTACGGATACGGTCCCGTATAGCGAACGACCTCGTCGCGGATGCATTTGCGCATGACGACGAAGCTCCCCGAGTAAATGCCCTTCGGGCGTCCGGTCATCACGCGCATCGACCACGTCGCGAACCGCGACCCGAGGCGTCGCCAAAGCGACTCCCTATGGACACGCCACGACGCGAACACGATGTCGCACTCGGGATGGTCGATTATCGCCTGTATGAGGGTGAGGCACTGCGACGGGTGCGTCTGCATGTCGTCGTCCATGAGCATGACCAGCTCGCCGTCCACATGCTGCAACCCCGCCATCAGGGCCGCGTGCTGTCCGAGGTTCTTCGTGCAGTCTATGCCGACGATGGCGTCGTCTTCCGAGCAGAGCATCTCGATCTGCTCGAACGTGCCGTCCGTCGAGCCGTCGTTCACGAGGACGAACTCGTAATCGAACCCGCCCTTTTTCAGCTCGTCTCGCGTCAGCCGTACCACTTTTGCGATCATGGCCTCCGAGTAATAGCATGGAATGACAACCGATACCTTCATGCGGGCCCATTTCTCCAATCGTCTGTACGCGCTCCCGCCGGCTCCCATGCGGCAAAGCGGCATCGGGCCTTACGTCGACTTCGACGACAACCCGACCGTGTAGTGGTATACATTGTACGTCGTGCCCTTGTCCGTCACGAAAGAATCGGCTAACTCACATGACACGTCGTCGTAGTAGTGCTGCTCGAGATACGACTCGAGCTCCGATGCGTAGCCGTCGGTGCTCGTGACGAAACGCGCTTCCCCGTTGACCGCGATATCCCTCATGGGATTCGCGAGCCCCATCTCCGCATTCCGCTCCGCAATGTACGGCGCCCCGGCCGTCCAGCCGCCAAGGCTTATGCAGCGAAGCAAGTCGTCTTGGACGGGCAGGTCGCGCAACCCGTAATCGTATTCGAAATCAGCCATCGTGAAGACGTCCATGACGAACGGGCCTTCGTGCTCGTGGATGTACGAAGCGACGCTCGAACCGCCCGCGTATGGGCTGCGGTCGCCGGCGACCGCGTGCGCGAACGCGTCGACGCTCGGTTGGGCCGACGCCGCGAAAAACACGAGCGCCGCCGCGCAGGCGATGCCCGAGACCGACCCAGCAGCCCGGGAAACCCTCTTCCACGTTTCCGTGCCGTTCGACCCCGAAGACGGCGCGCTGACCGCAAGTGCGACGGCTGCCAGCGCGAAAGCCCAAACCGGGTACACGACCCGCGTAGGCGCCCTCCCCACGTACACGAACACGGCGCAAGCGGCGAACCCGGCTGCGGTGACCGCCACCGCCCCGAGGAGCGGGACGCGGCCGGTGTGTCCCGTCCGCATCTTGGCGAGAACGACGACGAGGAGAACGACGGCGAAGGCGAGCGCAACGTGCCAATCCTTGACCGTAACGCTTGTCAATCCGGACAGAAGAGCCCGCATGCCGGCAAATTCCGTCGCACCCGATAGGGCGGCGAGGCCCTGCATGCGCTCGAGCGTGAAGAAATCGGGGTCGCCCGTCCTCCACGTGAGCGCGAATCGGTAGTCAAGCTCGCTCACGCCCAAATCCGCAAGCTCGCCTTCTGCAGCGGCGTAGGGGGGCATGGGGTAGTCGCTGAGCATGGTGCGGGCGACGTTGTAGTCAGACCAGTACTTCCACGGCTGATCGTCCCACAAAAGCGCGTCCGCCGCCATGCAGGCACCGCACAACACGATGAGTGCGGCTGCGGGCACGAGCAAGTCGCCGAGGAGCCTGTCCCGCGAGAGCACGCCCTCCTCGCGCGCTTTCAGAATTCGCACGGCAAGCGCCAGCGCGAAGAACGGCAACGCGAGCAGGAACGATTGGATGCGCAGCAGGAAGCCGCAGAGGCAGAGCAGCACCCCCGCGCATGCCAAGCCGCGCGACGGGCGCGCAACGCCCACCTGGGAAACCACGAGAAACGCTCCCGCCAACGTAGCGAACGCAGCCACGACCGTGAAGTTCTTGTCAAAGGTGCACCCAGGCGCGAGGAGCACGATGACGGCCCCGATGACGAGCAGGCCCTGCGATTTCGAGCCGAGGTACGTCAACGCGGCGAAGGAAAACAGCCCGAGAGACAGCAGGAACACCGCGAACTCGACCGCATAGAACGCGTTCATGTCGGGCACGAGCGCGTTCAAGGAGGCGACCAGGCAGGACAGCACCCCGTTTACGAACAGGCACAAACCGCTTCCCGGGTACATCCCGCTCAGGGAAAGGGCGATGGTGTAATCGTCGTCGAGCGATGCGTTCTGGGATGCGGCCAACGAAACCAAGGCAACGACGACGACGATGACGAGCGCGCATAGCACACGGGACCATGCGGTGCGGAACAGGGATTCCAGGTTCATCGAGCCGTTCCGCCGCTAATCGTTGCGCGTCTCGGTATAGGTCGGCACCGAGCGTTTGAGCGCCTCGAGGGCCTCTCGATCGCCCGCGGCGATCCCCTCGCGCAAATCGTCGAGCTTGGAGGCGACTTCCTCGAACTCGACCTCGCGGCCGGTGGAGATCATGATGCCCTTCATGTCGGTCGGCAACGTGTTCTCCTCGTCCATGAGGAGCTCCTCGTACATCTTCTCGCCCGGACGGAGCCCCGTGTACTCGATCTTGATGTCTTCGTCCACGCGCAAGCCGGACAACGTGATCAAGCTCTTCGCCAAATCGACGATCTTCACGGGATCGCCCATGTCCAGGATGAATATCTCGCCGCCGCGGGCCATGCCGCCCGCCTGGATGACAAGACGGGACGCTTCGGGGATGGTCATGAAGAAGCGCTCGATGTCGGGATGGGTGACCGTTACGGGCCCGCCCGTGGCGATCTGCTTCTTGAATATGGGAATGACCGACCCGTTCGAACCGAGCACGTTGCCGAACCGCACCGCCGCGAAAACGGTCTCGGACTCCTGCGCGTAATGCTGCACGACCATCTCGCCCATGCGCTTGGTCGCGCCCATGACCGATGTCGGGTTGACGGCTTTGTCGGTGCTGATGAAGATGAACCGACGCACGTGGTACTCGTCCGCGAGCTGCACCGTGTTCAGCGTTCCGAACACGTTGTTCTGGATGGCTTCGCGCGGGCACATCTCCATGAGCGGAACGTGCTTGTGCGCCGCGGCATGGAACACGGCCGAGGGACGGTACTTCTCGAACACGCTGCGCAAGCGCGGCTCGTCGCACACGCTGCCGATCTCGACGACGCAATCGATGGAAGGATAGTTTCGGCGGATGTCGTTGGCGAGCAGGTAGGCGTCGTTTTCGTACATGTCGAAAACGACGATCCTCTTAGGGTCGACGAGGCACATCTGCCGACATAGTTCGGAGCCGATCGAGCCGCCACCGCCCGTTACGAGAATCGTCTCTCCGGAAATGTAGCCGCATACGCGGCTCGTGTTGAGCACGACCTCCTCACGCCCGAGCAAATCGGCCACGTCGACCTCGCGAAGCGATATGCCCGAGATCTCGTCCTCGCGCAACTCGCGCACGTTCGGAAGCGTGCGCAGCTGACAGTTCGTCTGGGTGCATATGCCGTAGATGCGCTTGCGCTGCTCGACGGTGGCGCCCGGCGTCGCCACGACGATCTGCTCGATGTCGTAGCGCCTCACCAAATCGACGATGTCGTCGCTCGATCCGATGACGCGCACGTTGTGGATGCGCTTGCCGCGCTTCGCGGGGTTGTCGTCGACGGCCACGATGGGCGTACCCGGCATGAGCGGGTCCTTCGACGACATGCGGGCAATCGCCAGAGAGCCGGTCTCGCCCGCGCCCACAACGAGCGTCCGCGGACTGGGCACGTGGGCGCTTTGCGGCTCGAATGCGTAGCGTTTCGACTTCAATATGCGGAACAGCATGCGCGAACCGCCGACGAAGAATATCATCAAGAACATGGCTACGAAGTAGACCCTGATGGGGAGCCATTTTCCCAACATCCAGAGCACGACCGCCGTCACGAGCGTGCTGATGACGACGGCAAGCACGAAACGAAGCACTTCGTCGATGGACGCATATTCCCAGAGACTGTTATAGAGTCTGAACAGGGCAAATGTCAAAAGATTAACAACGACGGCCGTTCCGAGCACGAAGAAGATCTCGCGCGAGGAGAACACAAGGTCTACGAGCTCGGTGAGCAGCGAGGCGAGAAAATATGCCAGAAACGTCGCGGCGATATCCCAAAGTATGAGAAGCGCCGTGCGCCGTGAAAACTGTAAACCCATTCCCGTCTTTCCTCGATCGCCGCGTATGGCGAATGATTATTCAACGATTCATATATTGTAGGCTATGAGTCCACCGTTCCCGGAACATCGACATGCTTTACACAGCAGCCATCAAGCGGGCCGTTTCCGCAACGCCCTCTTGCAGGGACCGCATGGCAAGAGGGCCGACCTCGCGTTCGTACAAGCCCATGTCGAGCACGTAGCTCACGTCGTAGCTGCGCCCCTCGAGCCGTTCGACGTCGAGCGGATGCCCGACGACTTGCTCGATGGAGCGGATCAGGTCGGCAAGCGAGCTGCCGACGCCCGAACCCAGATTGAACACGCGCTCTTTGCCCCCGTAACGCTCGATGGCAAGCATCGCCTCGACCGCATCGTCGATATAGAGGTAGTCTTTCACCGCGGAGCCGTCCCCGAGAAGCTGAACCGGCTGTCCTGCGAGCGCCCTCTTCAAGAACATCTCGACGACGCCCGACCCCTTCGAACAATCGGCCCGCGGACCGTAGGGGTTGGCCAAGCGCACGATCCTGTAATCGAGGTCTTGGGCATTATCGAGAATCCACCGCTCGATGAGCTGCTTTTCCTGGCCGTACGCGTTCGTCGGCACGCCGGTTGCCGTCTCCGGAATCGGCAACGACTCCTGACGCCCGTACACCGTGCCACCCGACGAGACGAACACGACCTTCGAAACGCCCTGCCAGCGACATGCGTCGAAAAGGCGGCGCGTCGGAGCGAGGACACGCAACGCCTCGTCGTGCGCAAGGTCTCCCGCTTTGTGGGGATTTACGAGGTTGACGAGGTGATACACGCAGTCGACGCCCTCGAGATAGGGGGAGAAGTCCTCCGTCTTCGCAAAATCCCCCCGGATGAGGCCGTCGAAGCCCGCACCCGAAGAGGCGCGCGCGAAGACGGCGACGTCCGCCTCGGACTTGAGCCGGCGGGCGAGGGCGCTTCCAAGAAAACCCGTCCCCCCTATGAGCAGGTAACGCTTTTTCGACCCGCTTGCGTGCACAGCTACATCACAGCCCCTCGTCAGTAGAGAGCGACGTACATGGTATCGCCGTCGAAACGAACTTGTTCGCCGATATCGAACCGCGCCCACTCGGCATCGCCGAACACGCGTGCGCGTTCGGCTTCGTCCATGGGCTCGACGGCCAGGCTCGGTTCTCCAAGCGCATCTCGCAACGCCCACGAGAAGAAGTAGCTCACGTTCATGGCGCGGTCGTTCATGTCGTACACCACGTAGCCGACGCCCGGGTACGATGTGACGCGTTCGGAGTCGTAGCAGTAGCGGACGCGTCCGACGTCCTTGCCGGTTTGGGCCTCATGGTCTCGAAGCTCAGCCGCAATTGCAGAAAGCTCGTAGTCGTCGTAGGCGTTGCTGCGGATCGTATTGGCCTGAATATCGACGACCTTCGCCATCATGACTACGAGGAGAATCGCCGCGATCACAGCACCGAGGCTCGCGCTCGTCCGAGAGCCGCGCGATGCGTATGCGTACAGAATCGCCGAGAGCACGATGACGTTGAACACGCCTATGACGACGCGCGGCTGCACCCATGACATCGATGCGAGGACGTTCGGCGCAAAGCCGACGGCATATACGCCGATGTAGCACACCGCCACAAGCAGTACGTCGAGCGCCTTCGGCTTCTTTCCATCACGCAATGCGATTACCGTCGCGCCGACAATCGGAGCGGCCCACATGAACAGGCCGAACCCGAACGGCAGCATTCCGTAGAGCGTGAGCACGATGTCGTCTTGGAACGACAACACGTTCGCGACGCGTTCTCCAAGGCCCATCGAAGCCGCTGCGCTTGCACGCGACACCTCCACCCCCAAGGCGCCTATCGCAGCTATGGCCGCAATGCTCGAAATGCCGCCGATCGCGCATATCCCGATGATCTGGAACAGCTCGGCTATGCACCGCCTCGTAGCAGCAAACCCATGCTCCAGCAGGGTGTAGGCAACCGCAACGCCGAGGAACAGCTCGAGGTACACCTGGTACATGCACGTAACAAGCACCACGAACACAAGACATGCGATTTTGCCAGGCCAGCGCTTCGCCGGCGCACACCAGAAACCCAGTGCCAAAAACAGAACCGTCATGCCCGCGCATGAGGCTATGCATGTTTCCGGCCAGTAATACCAACCCGACAGATAGCAGGGATTCACGACCAGCACGAGCATCGCGAAATCGACGATTGCCGCTTGCGCAAGCGTGCGCCCGCCAAGCGTATCGAAGAACCGTTTCGCAAGCACGCCCGTTCCCACGGCATTGATTACCGTGAGCAACATCTGCGTAATGGCGAAGCGGTTCGATATGTTGAGCCCCGCGGCATCGAGCATACTGAAGAGGCCGTATTGAACGAGCCTTCCGTTCCCCAGATACACGCGCGCAAGCTCGCCGGGAACAAGAGCGGAATATGTATCGCATGAATGGTGGTTCGACGTTATGAAAACGCTATAGGCCAAGAACACCACCGCGAAGTTGACGGCCATGAACCCAAACGTAACCTTATGCGCCTTCAAGAATCTCATCATCGTTTATCCGCTTGCTTTGAATTGCGATTGTAGATTGTACCTGATTAGATAAGCAGAAAGCCCCCAAAGGGGGCTCTTTGGACAAATGAAAATGCCCCACATGAGTGCGACTACCTACCCTCCCGCAGCCTGGCGCTGCAGTACTCTCGGCGACGGC
>CAMOUE010000013.1 GCA_946626265.1 uncultured Eggerthellaceae bacterium
GGCCGCGTGGCCATATCGAACATGCAGCCCCTGACCGTCCGCGTCGGCGGTGACGGGGAGGACCCGAACGCCAAGGGCGACGGCGGCGAGAAGTCGGACACCTCCCAGGAGGCGAAGGATCCCGATCCGCAAATCACCGACAGCGACAAGAGCGGTGCTTCTGCGAGCAGCGCGGCAAGCGCACCGAGCGATGCCTCCGCAAGCGCCGAGAGCCCCGCAAGCGATGAGAGCGAGAGCCCCGAGAGCGCGGACCCGAGCGAGTCCAGCGCTGCTGCAGACACGTCCGATGATTCCAGCACCGTTCCCGAAGATACTGACGACGGCGGAGACAACGCAGCCAATCTGCCCAACATGCACGAGGTGAACAACATCACGGTCGAGAACACGCCCGTATCGCCGCGCAGCACGCAGAGCAGCGGCGCCTCAACTCCGACGTCGCCCGAGAACGCGACGGCGTCGCAGGCCGCCGAGCCGGAGCAGCAGCCCGCTCAGCAGCCGCCCGCAAACGCCAAGGAGATTACTCCCGACCAGCTCGTCATCAACCCCGAGGCGACAGCGCTCGTGCGCGACCAGCAGCAAACCGTCGAGAAGGCGCTCGAGGAATCGCGTCCCGGCGCGCGTTGGACGAAGATCACGACGATCGAACCGACGCCCGACGACGTGCGCAACATCTTGTCGAGCAACCCCTTCGCTCCGTTCGCCCTGCCGTTGGCCCTCGGCATATTCGCGGCCGGCGGCGTGGAGAAGGCCATCGCGTTCCGTCGCGAGAAGAGGTAACGCCAACGCGGCCACCGCTTTTCCTGCAAAGGGGCTTCGCGTCGAGCGAAGCCCCTTCTCGTGAAATGCCGTTGCCGCTATCGCACGATGGAGTACAATAGGGCGGACTCGTCGAAACGCAGGCGAGCCCGTACCCGATGAACCGAGCTATTGTTGAAGAAAATCATCACATACGACAGCACGCTGCGCGATGGCGAGCAGGCCGAAGGCATATCGCTTTCCCTGGAAGACAAGCTCCGCATCGCGCGACGCCTCGACGAATTCGGCATCGACTTGATCGAGGGCGGGTTTCCCGCATCGAATCCGAAAGACGCCGCCTTTTTCGCCGAACTTCGCGAGAGCCCCCTCGAGCATGCGCGGCTCGTCGCGTTCGGCTCGACGTGCAAGAAGGACGTCGCCGCCGCAGACGACACGGGGCTCGCCAACACGGTCGCGAGCGGAGCGCCCGTGGTCGCCGTTGTCGGGAAGACCTGGGACGTGCAGGTCGAGCGCACGTTGTGCACGACGCTCGACGAGAACCTGCGCATGATCAGCGATTCGGTCTCTTACATCAAGTCGAAGGGGCTCGAGGCGGTGTTCGACGCCGAGCACTTCTTCGACGGGTATCGCGCCAATGCGGGCTATGCGATCGAATGCGTCCTTGCCGCCGCGAAGGCGGGCGCGGATTCCGTCGATCTGTGCGACACGAACGGCGGCACCTTGCCGTTCGAGGTCGAATCGACCGTACGCGCCGTTGTCGAGGCGCTCGAGGATGCGGCGGAAAGCGAGCCCGGCTTCGCGTTGCCCCGCGTGGGCATACATTGTCACAACGATGCGGGATGCGCGGTGGCGAACACCCTTTCGGCTGTTCGCGGGGGCGCGACCCAGATACAGGGAACCGTCAACGGATACGGCGAGCGGGCCGGCAACGCCGACCTGCTCTGCGCCATAGCTGATCTCGAGCTGAAGATGGATTGCACGTGCGTCGGTGCCGACAACTTGCGCCAGCTTACGAGCGTAGCGACGTACGTGGCTGAGATTTGCAACTTCTCGGTGTTCGCCCGGTCCCCGTACGTGGGGGCGTCGGCGTTCGCCCACAAGGCGGGCCTCCATGCGAGTGCCATCGCGCGTTTCCCCGAGGCGTACAACCACACGCAGCCCGAGTTGGTCGGAAACGATGCCCACATGGTCGTGAGCGAGCTGGCGGGCAAGGCGTCGCTCGTGTCGAAGGCGGCCATGCTCGGGTTCGACCTTGCAGACGATCCCGAGACGGTGCAGTCGGTCCTCGACGAGGTCAAGGGGCTCGAGGCCCAGGGGTATACGTACGAGGTGGCGGACGGCTCGCTCGCGCTCCTCATTGCGCGCCAGCTCGGCGGCTACGAGCCGCATTTCACGCTCGAGAGCTTCCGCGTCATCGTCGACGACCGGGAAGACCGCGGCGCACTGGCGAAGGACGCGCAGTCGGAGGCGACCATCAAGATCCACGTTCCCGGCACGATGGGCTCGCCCCACGGTCGCCACGCGGTCGGCCGCGAGGCCATCGAGCTCGACCTTCCCGTCGAGCGCCGCTTCGTGGCGACGGGCGAGGGCACGGGCCCGGTCGAAGCCCTCGACAACGCGCTGCGCATGGCCTTGCGCGAATTCTACCCGCAGGTCGACGATATGGAGCTCATCGACTTCAAGGTGCGCCTGCTCGACGAGAGCACGGGAACCGGGGCGGTCACCCGCGTCATCATCACCACGCGCGACGAGGACGGCGCGTGGGGGACGATCGGCGTTTCCGAGAACATCATCGAAGCGTCGTGGAACGCCCTCGTTGAATCAATCGAATACGGCTTGATGAGAGTAGGAGCCTAAAGCATGCCCGCGAACGACCTCAGAACGCAAGAAGTCGAGGACCTGCTCGACGTGCTCGTGGCCATGACGGACAAGGACACCTTGTTCGCGTTGATGGAAGACCTGTTCACGATCCGCGAGATCCGCGAGAGCTCGCAGCGTCTCTCCGTCGCCGTCATGCTCGACGAGGGAAGGTCGTATGCCCAGATAGCCGAGGCGACCGGTGCATCTGCGACCACTATCGCGCGCGTCTCGAAATGCCTGAGCTACGGAGCGGGCGGCTATCGCGCCGCACTTGAGGTGCTTGAACAAAACGACGAGGCGTAGCGCCGCGAGCGAGGCGCAAAGCGTCCCGACAGGGCCCCGACAGCACCACAATTGGCCTTTTGCGCGCTTTTCTGCCACAATACGGAGCTACGAAGTTTCGGGAGGGGGCTTCGTTTGAGGGAGGAGAAAGCGTGAAGCGATTGCTGATCGTGGTCGACTATCAAAACGACTTCGTCGACGGCGCGCTCGGGTTCGAAGGGGCGGAGCTTCTCGACGAGCGCATTGCGCGCAAGATTGACGAGTACCGTGAGGCGGGGGACTACATCTCGTTCACGTTCGATACGCATCATAAGGATTACCTCGAAACGCAGGAGGGGCGCAATCTCCCCATACCGCATTGCATCGAGGGGACGGAAGGCCATGAGCTCTATGGGCAAGTCGCCGAGCGGATGCACGATTCCGACGACGTGTTCCTCAAGCCGACGTTCGGATCGACGGCCCTGTTCGAGCGATTGCTGAAACGCCAGAGCGTGGCGGAGGGAATCGACGCGCAGCCGTTCGAAAGCATCGAGGTCGTAGGCCTGGTTTCGAACATGTGCGTGCTCTCGAACGCCGTGATCGCGCGCACGGCGTGCCCTAACGTTCCGATAATCGTCGACGCGTCGTGCACGGCGGCGCCCGACCCCGCCATGAACGAGAAGGCCCTCGACATCATGGAGGGCCTTCAGATAAAGGTGACGAACCGTTCCTAGCAGCCCGTCCTCGGCGAATCGCTCCTGGCGGGCTTGTTTGACGAGCGCTAGCTCAATCCGAGCCAGACGGACACCACGGGCACCCAGCCCATGATGAGGACGACCACGATGAGCACGGGGACGACGTACTTCATGTAGACGCGCGTCCATTGCGGGAACTTGGCGCCGACGCCGGCGTCGGCCTCGGCGATGAAGTTCTTCCAGCCCCAGCCCTTCTTAGACGTGCAGAACAGGCAGATGATCAGCGCGCCTATGGGCAGCATGTTGTTCGAGAGGATGAAGTCCTCGAGGCCTTGGATGTCGCCGATGCCCGGGACCTGGAAACCCGCCCACACGTTGAAGCCGAGCGCGCACGGAAGCGACAGCACGATGAGCAGCACGCCGTTGATGGCGACCGACTTCCCGCGCGACCAGCCCCACTGGTCCATTGCAAACGCGATGATGCCCTCGAACACGGCGATGATGGTCGACAGCGCCGCGAAGCTCATGAACACGAAGAACAGCGAGCACCACAGCTGGCCGAGCGGCATCTGCTCGAAGACGCTCGGCAGCGTCACGAACACGAGGCCGGGGCCTGCGCCGGGCTCGACGCCGAAGGCGAAGCATGCGGGGAAGATGATGAGGCCGGCCATGAGCGCGACGAACGTGTCGAGCGCGCCGACGCGGATGGACTCGCCCATGAGCGAGCGGTCCTTGCCGATGTAGCTGCCGAAGATTAGCATGGAGCCCACGCCGAGCGACATCGTGAAGAAAGCCTGGCCCATGGCCGCATAGGCCGCTTGGCCGAAGTTGCCCAGCTGCTCTCCGAGAGTCGCGCCGGCGAACAGCTTGCCGAAGTCGGGAATCAGGTAGAACGCAAGGCCCTCGCCTGCGCCCTCGAGCGTGACGGAGCGGACGCACAGCACGGCCAGCACGGCGAGCAAGCACACCATCATGACCTTGGTCACGCGCTCGACGCCCTTCTGCACGCCGGCCGCGCAGCAGGCCAAGCCGATGGCAATGACGACCAGCATCCAGAAGATGAGCTCGCCGGGGTTGCCCAGCATGGCGCCGAACACGTTGGCCACGCCGTCTGCCGTCTGGCCGACGAACGAGCCGCGCGCGCTCTTGTAGACGTAGGCGAGCATCCAGCCCGCGACGACTGTGTAGAACATCATGAGCAGCATGCAGCCGCAGTAGCTGAGCCATTTCGCCCAATGCCACTTGGTGCCCTTGGGCTCCAGGATGTCGTAGGCGCGAGCGGCCGACTTCTGGCTGCTGCGGCCAACCGCGAACTCCATGACCAGGATGGGCAGGCTGAACGCAATGAGGAACAGGATGTAGATGACGACGAATGCCGCGCCGCCGTACTGCCCGGTGATGTACGGGAACCTCCAGACGTTGCCCAGGCCGATAGCGCAGCCTGCGCTGATGAGCAGGAAGCCCAGGCGGCTCGCAAAGCGTTCTCGTTCCATAATTATCCCCCTTGCAAATTGTTTGACGAATGCATTGTACCCGTATTGCCCGTGAGTCAGGGGCCGGGGCGCCGACTCACGGGGACGGCCCGCCGATTACGCCTGCGGCGCGCGGCTGCTCGGGCCTGCGTCCTTCAGGAAGGCGAGGTAGCCCTTGTACGCTTCATAGAGGTCCGCCTTGCTCACGACCTCCCAAGGCGCATGCATCGACAGGACGGGGACTCCGCTGTCGATGACGTCCATCTCGTATTTTGCAGGCAGGTACGCAATCGTGCCGCCGCCGCCCGCGTCGACCTTTCCGAGTTCGGCGGTTTGGAACGTGACGTCCGCATCGTCCATGATTCGCCGGATGCGTGCGACGTATTCGGCGGACGCATCGTTGCTGCCGGACTTGCCGCGCGCGCCGGTGTACTTGTTGAACACGAGACCGTGGCTCATGTACGCGGCGTTCTTCGGTTCGAACACGCTCGCGTAAGCGGGGTCGAAGCCTGCGGAAACGTCGCTCGACAGCATGCTCGAGGACGCCAGCGCACGGCGCAGCCGGATATCGCCGCCCTCTCCTCGGAGCTCCATCAGGACGGCGACGACGTTCTCGAAGAACTGCGATGCCATGCCCGTCGCGCCGACGCTGCCGATTTCCTCTTTGTCGACGAGCACCGTAACGGCCGTGCGCTTCGGGGTTTCGTCGAGTGCGAGCTGCGCTACCAGCGACGGGTAGGCGCAGGCCGAGTCGTCGTGCCCGTAGCCGATGATCATTGAGCGGTCGAAGCCGAGGTCGCGTGCGCGGCCGGCAGGCACGACCTCGATCTCGGCGGAGAGGAAGTCCGCCTCCTCGATGCCGTATTTCTCGCCGAGCAGCTTGAGGGCGAGCGCCTTCACCGGTTCCTTGTCCGCCATTTTCTCGAGGTCGGTCTTGTCGTCGTCCTCTTTCTCGTCGGCGCCCTCGAGCACGAGCGGCCGTCCTCCGACGAGCACGTCGAGGTCTTCGCCGGCCACCACTTCGGAGCCTTTTTTCTGCATTTGGTCTTTTGCCAGGTGAATGAGAAGGTCGGAGACGCAGAAAACGGGATCGCCCTCGTCTTCGCCGACGTTCACGGCGATGACCTCGCCGTCCTTCTTGGCGATGACGCCGTGGAGCGCGAGGGGAATCGTGACCCATTGGTAATGCTTGATCCCGCCATAGTAATGCGTGTCGAGGTGGGCGAGGCCGTTCCTCTCGAAGAGGGGGTCCTGCTTGAGGTCGAGACGCGGGGAGTCGATGTGCGCGCCCAGGATGTTTAAGCCGTTTACCAGGGGTTCGCTTCCGATATGCGCGAAGATGACCGCCTTGCCGTGCGTCTGCGCATATACCTTGTCGCCCGGTTCGAGCTTCTTCCCCTCGTCGAACGTCTGGTAGAGGTCGGTGTAGCCGTCCGCTTCGGCCCGCTCGATCGCCGCGCGCGCGAACTCGCGCTCGATCTTGTTCTCAGAGATGAAATCAATGTAGTCTGCAGCGAGGCCTTCGAGCTCGTCGAGCGCTTGCTGGTCGTACTTCTTCCAAGCGGTTTGCGTTTCCATGGATGTTCCTTTCGGTGTCGCGTTTCGCGCCGATGCGGTCGGCTATCCGACGCGCATGATGGTCGCGCCTGACAATGATTGAATCACAATGCTTTCGACCTGGGAGTTCTCTATGACGATTTTGGCGATGGAACGGCTGTTGCCGCCACGCGGGTAGCTCGCGGAGCCGGGGTTGACGACATACGAAGCGGGCCGCGCTGCCCTGCCGTAATCCAGGCGCGGCAGGTGGGTGTGCCCGTGGATGCAAACCGTCGGAATCGGCTCGTTGACCGCCAGCGCGGGGTGCCCGAACTGCGAGATCTTGACGTCACGCGGAAAATGCGCGACGAGGAACCTCACGTCGTCGATGACCGGCTTGGCGAAGCGGCCGACGTCGGGGCCGTATTCGTCGAAGTCGTTGTTGCCGAGGACCGCGGTGACGGGCGCGAGCGTCTCGAGTTCGCGCAGTATGCCGATGCCGCATATGTCGCCAGCATGGATGATGTGGTCGCAATCGGCGAGCGCGGTGTACGCTTTCTCGTCGAGGCGGCCATGTGTGTCCGATATCACGCCTACTAATGTCATGTTCCCATTATGCCCTATCTTTCGCCGTCGCCCATGCTCGAAGCAAGTGGGAAGTGCTCTCAATGTCGCTGCGGTTCCCTTGTCCAGTGAATTGTCAATGTTCAAAATGCACAAAATATTTGAAATATTGAACAAAAGAGTACAATACGGGAGCTTATTAGGCACGGATAACTTATAGCGTGGGCGTTTTCGAAAGGATGAATTACATGAACATGATGGAGTGGGTTGCAGGTCAGATTGCGGCGCCCGTGAAAAAGCCGCTGCCGATCCTCTCGTTTCCCGCGGCGCAGAAGCTTGACGTCACCGTCGGGGAGCTCGTCAATTCCCCCGAGTTGCAAGCGGACGCCATGTACTACATCTACGAGCACGAGGACATGCCCGCAGTCCTGACCTTCATGGACCTTTCGGTCGAAGCGGAGGCGTTCGGCAGCACGGTGCGTTACGGCGATGACGAGGTTCCCACGGTGGTGGGCGCAATCGTGGACGAGGACGGCGATATCGACGAGCTGGTCGTTCCCAATCCGCGCGCTGGGAGGGCGGGCGTGTGCGTCGAGGGCGTTCGCCTCATCGCGCAACGTGTGCACGACAAGCCCATCATCGCCGGCAACATCGGGCCGTTTTCGCTCGCCGGCCGTCTCATGGACGTGAACGAGATCATGCTCCTATGCTATGACGAGCCCGAACTGGTTCACGGCGTGCTCGAGAAGGCGACCGATTTCATCGTCGGGTACGTCAACGAGCTCAAGGCGGCGGGAGCCGACGGCGTTTTGATGGCCGAGCCCTTGGCGGGCCTGCTTTCCCCGGACTTGATGGAGGAGTTCTCGAATTCCTACGTGAAGCGCATCGTGGACGAAGTCCAAGACGACGGGTTCATCGTCATATTGCACAATTGCGGGCCGAGCGTTTCCCACGCGATCGACGGGATGGTTGAAACCGGCGCGATGGGCTTCCATTTGGGCAACGTGGTCGACATGGCCGAGATGCTGCCCCACATCCCGTCCGACCGCCTCGCGTTCGGCAACGTCGATCCCGCGGCGCTGATATGCCACGGCACGTCCGAAGACGTGTACGCGGCTACCGTTGAGCTGCTGGAGCAATGCTCGAGCTATTCCAATTTCATCGTTTCGAGCGGATGCGATATTCCCAAGCTTGCTCCCTGGGAGAACATCGATGCGTTCTTCTCGGCGACGGCTCGCTTCTACGAACGCTCTGCCAGCAAGGTGGCCTAGGCGCACCCGGCCTGCGAGCACGGTTTCGATCTTGCACGCGGCTTCGGATGAGCGCCTTTTGTCGCGCACTCGTGTCCTTGATTGAAATATGAGTCATAGAGACTAAAGTTTCTTACAGAAAAGTAACGTAAATTTTCTGAAATGGTGACGATAAGAGTTTCTCAGTTGAATTAGCTCATATCGCGGCGTATAACAGGAAACGTCAAAAGGAACAGCGACGGGGCGTGAAACTCGGAGCCCCGCCCACGCAAACAGGAGATGAGAACTATGGCAATGATCGTACCGCGTAGACACCGCAGCTTGTTCGACGACCTCATGAGCGATCCGTTCGACTCGTTCTTCAGCGGCATGCCCGCACCGCAGGCGACCCCCACCCTGATGCGCACCGACATCAAGGAAACCGAGGACGGCTTCGAGATCATCCTCGACCTGCCCGGATTCAACAAGGAGAACGTCGCGGCCGAGCTGAAGGAAGGCGTGCTCAAGGTGACCGCCAAGACGTCGACCGAGGAAGAGAAGACCGAGGGCACCTACCTGCGCCGCGAGCGTTTCACCGGCCAGTGCAGCCGCCAGTTCTACGTCGGCGAGGACATCGAAGAGGCCGACATCAAGGCGAAGTTCGATAACGGCACGCTGCAGATCTTCGTGCCGAAGAAGGTCGAGCAGCCCAAGCTCGAGGAGCCCCGCTCGATCGCCATCGAAGGCTAGCCCTATACCCGCGCCCTGCCGGGCGCGGCCCTCTCGCCAACCCGACGGCTGGGCTCACCCTCTCCTCCACCCAGCCATAAAGCGAGGCGCCCGCACGGTCGGGCGCCTCGCTTTGCATATGGGCGCTTCGCGCATGGCCATACTGATGATACGCAAAGCGAAATGCTCATAATTACCCAGATGAAAGGTGAAAAACAGCTTCTAGAAGGCTCGTGTACTTCTGGTTTTCCGCCTACGGTTGCGCACGTGCGCACGTATAATGGCTCCAACTGGTCACCTGTATATTGGGGAGGGCTCTCGCATGGCTTTTTATTTCGACGAACCGTCGCGCACGTTTAACGAATACCTTCTGGTTCCCGGCTACACGTCCGAGGAGACCATCCCGCAGAACGTGTGCCTCAAAACTCCGCTCGTTAAGTACCGCCGTGGCGAGGAGGAGCCCGCCATCAGCCTCAACATCCCGATGGTGTCTGCAATCATGCAGGCGGTCTCCGACGACAAGATGGCCATCGCGCTCGCTACCGAGGGCGGCCTGTCGTTCATCTACGGTTCGCAGTCCATCGAGGACCAGGCGGCCATGGTCGCGCGCGTCAAGGACTACAAGGCCGGCTTCGTCGTTTCCGACGCCAACCTGTCGCCGGAAATGACGCTTGCCGACGTCGTGGCCCTGCTCGAGAAGACCGGCCACTCCACCATGCCCGTCACCGAGGGCGCCAAGCCCCACGGCAAGCTGCTCGGCATCGTTACGGAGCGCGACTACCGCCTCACGCGCATGAGCCTCGACACCAAGGTCGTCGACGTCATGACGCCGCGCGAGAAGCTCGTTACCGCCCCGGCCGACACGACGCTCAAGATCGCAAACGACATCATCTGGGACCACAAGCTCAACTCGCTGCCGCTCGTCGACGAGAACGACAACTTGGCCTACATGGTTTTCCGCAAGGACTACGACCAGCACAAGTCCAACCCCCTCGAGATGCTCGACAGCCACAAGCGCTACATGGTGGGCGCCGGCATCAACAGCCGCGACTACGCCGAGCGCGTGCCGGCGTTGGTCGACGCGGGCGTCGACGTCGTGTGCATCGACAGCTCCGAGGGCTACTCGGTCTGGCAGGCCAAGACCATCGCGTGGATTCGCGAGCATTACGGCGACACCGTCAAGGTGGGCGCGGGCAACGTCGTCGACGAGGAGGGCTTCCGCTTCCTGGCCGACGCAGGCGCCGACTTCATCAAGATCGGCATCGGCGGCGGTTCGATCTGCATCACGCGCGAGCAGAAGGGCATCGGCCGCGGTCAGGCCACGGCAACGATCGAGGTCGCCAAGGCCCGCGACAAGTACTTCGAGGAGACCGGCGTCTACATCCCGCTGTGCTCCGACGGCGGCATCGTCTACGACCACCACATCACGCTGGCGCTGGCCATGGGAAGCGACTTCGTCATGCTGGGCCGCTACTTCGCCCGCTTCGATGAGGCCCCCAACCTGCGCGTTCAGGTCAACGGCGCCTACATGAAGGAGTACTGGGGCGAGGGCTCCAGCCGTGCGCGCAACTGGCAGCGCTACGACTTGGGCGGCGACAAGAAGGGTCTCACCTTCGAGGAGGGCGTCGACTCGTACGTGCCCTACGCCGGTCCGCTGAAGGACAACGTGGCCGTCACGCTCGCGAAGGTCAAGTCGACCATGTGCAACTGCGGCGCCATCACCATTCCCGAGCTGCAAAAGAAGGCCAAGCTGACCGTCGTCTCGTCCACGAGCATCGTCGAGGGCGGCGCCCACGACGTGCTGCTCAAGGACAAGACGCCCTACGTCAGCAACGCCGCCATCAGCCACTAGGTTGCTTGTCTACAGGAGGCGGGGCCGCCTTCCTGTTCAACGGAGAGCAAGCGGAGTCGGGGAATTGCCCCCGACTCCGCTTTTAAGGCTACAATAACGACATGCGAATTATGGCTCTCGACATAGGCGAGAAGCGTGTCGGGATCGCGGTGTGCGATCCCGGCGAGCGCGTCGCATCCCCCGTTTGCGTGCTTCCCGCGGACGAGGTGCGCGCCCATGCGCGTTCGTTTAGGGTCTTGCTGGAAGACTGGGAACCCGAGTTGCTTTTGTGCGGCATCCCCCTCACGCTGGCCGGCGAGGAGGGGCCGCAGGCGCAACGGATTCGCGCTTTTGCGTCCCATGTGGGGCAATCGACGGGCATTCCCGTTGAATTCGCAGATGAAAGGCTTAGCTCGGCAGAAGCCAAACGGAGTTTGCGTGAAAAGGGGCTCACAGAAAAAGGCATGCGGGGCAAAGTCGATATGATAGCCGCAAGCCTCTTCCTGCAAGCATGGCTCGATGGGCGCGCTAACTCCGCCCTTACAGAATGATGAGGACTCACATGCCACGGCGTAGACAGATCACCTATTCCCAACATCCGAACCATGCCGCGCGCTCGGCTCATGCCAAGGGCGAGAAGGCGTTCCGGACGTACGATACGAGCTACATCCGCCCGAAGCGGAATCCCGCATTCGCGATTGCCGGCATAGTCGTGCTCGTCGTCGCCATAATCGCCATCGTGTTCGGCGTCATGAGCTTCATGCGCGGATGCGGTGCCTCGCACATGATTCCGGAAGGGCAGGAAGTCCAGATCACCGTCGTGGAAGGCGAGGGCGCGAAATCCGTGGCGAAAACGCTCGCCGACGAAGGGGTCATCGCGAGCGCCAACGAGTTCACCGACCGCTTCAACGCGCTCGGTTCCGATGCGATCATCCAGCCCGGCACGTACACGCTCGTGGGCGGCCAATCGGTCGACGAGATCATCCAGGTCCTCCAGACCCCCGTCGCCGCGAACACGTTCACGGTGCCCGAGGGACTGACGCTCGCCCAAACGGCGCAGGTCGTGTCCGATGCGACGCACGGACGCATCAGCGTCGACGACTTCATGGCCGCTGCGAGCAACGTGGCCGCCTATGCCGATTCGTACGGCTTCCTCGCAAGTGACGACGGCGGGTCCCTCGAAGGGTACTTGTTCCCCAAGACGTACCCGTTCGACGACGACTCCACGGCGGATTCCATCATCCGCATGATGCTCGACCAGTTCGGTTCCGAGACGGCTTCGCTCGATATGTCATACGCCACCTCCCGCGGGCTTTCGCTCTACGATGTCGTGAAGATGGCGTCGATCGTCGAGAAGGAGGCGGACGCCAAGAACCGCAGCACGGTTGCCTCGGTCTTCTACAACAGGCTCGAATCCGGCATGCGCCTGCAGTCCGACGCGACGGTCGCCTACTTCGTGGGCCACGACCCGACGCCCGAGGACGTCGAGACGTACAGCGACTACAACACGTATCTGATCGACGGCCTCACGCCGACGCCCATCAACTCGCCGAGCCTCGAATGCCTGCAGGCCGTGTGCTCGCCCGAGGAGACGCCTTACCTGTACTTCTATTTCGAGGACGACGGCAACGGCGGCATGAGCTACTACTTCAGCGAGACGTACGAAGAGCACCAGTCGACGTACGAGTAATCGCATGGCGGCGAAGCAGCTGTACGTCCTGGGGCATCCGGTAGCGCACTCGAAGTCGCCCGCCATGCACGAGGCCGCGTACCGAGCGCTCGGCCTGGACTGGCGCTATGGGCTCGTGGATTGCGAAACCGAGGCCGATGCGTGGGAGTTTCTCATGCGATCGGACTGGCTCGCGCTCAACGTCACCATGCCGTGGAAAGGCTTGGCGATCCAATCGTGCCAGGCGGCAAGCGCGGCGGCGCGGATTGCGCGTGGCGCCAACGTGCTCGTGCGCCATGACGGGCGGGTTTTCGCGGACAACACCGACGGCAGGGGCTGTGCAAGGTACCTGCTTTACGGGGGCGTCGCGATCGAAGGCGCTGCGGCCGTCGTGTGCGGAACGGGCCCGACGTCGCTCTCGATTGCCCATGCGCTGCTCGAGGCCGGCGCGGAAAGCGTCGTGCTCGCAGGGCGCGATGAGACGCGTTGCCGGGCTGTCGTCGACGAATACGGGGAACGGCTCGCGTCCGCGGCCGCGACTCCCGGAAGCGCGGTTGCCGATATGCACGGCGCGCCGTCGGGCCGAATGCCCGAAGTTGGATCGCGCGTGAGCGGCCTTTGCTACGAGAGAGCGCATGACGCCCTGTCGCGCGCCGATGTGATCGTCGACGCCACGCCGCTCGGCATGAAGCCGGGCGATCCGGCCCCATTCGACACGGCTGCATTGCGTGCCGGCCAGGTCGTCGTGGACGTCGTGTACGGCCATGGCGAGACGAGGCTTTTGGCGGATGCGAGGGCTGCGGGATGCCGGGCGTTCGACGGGCGCGGCATGCTCGTGGCGCAGGCGGTCGAGACGGTGGTCGACATCGCGCGCTTGACCGGCGCCTTCGCCGAGCCCGATCGACGCGTGCTGTTCGACGTCATGGCCAAGGCCGCCGGTTTCGAGCTGTGAGTCGCATTCGCGTGTCGCGCGCGTGCGGTTGCCGGAGGTACGCTACAATCAATCGGAGTTGAAAGTTCAAAAAGGGCGAGAGGTGAGGGCGATGCGCTATATGACTGCCGGCGAGAGCCACGGGCCCGAGCTGACGGCGATTGTCGACGGCGTCCCAGCCGGTTTGCGGGTTTCGGAGGAGAGCATCAACGCCGATCTGGCCCGCAGGCAAGTGGGCTATGGACGGGGCGAACGCCAGGCCATCGAGGACGACACCGTGCGCATCACTTCGGGCGTGCGGTTCGGGCGCACCCTCGGGACCCCGATCTCGCTCGTGATCGAAAACCGCGATTGGCAGAACTGGGGAGAGCGCATGGCCGTGTTCGGCGATGCGCCCGTCGGCCTGCAGAGGGAGACGACGCCCCGGCCGGGGCACGCCGACTTGGTCGGCGTGCTGAAGATCGACTCGAACGACTGCCGCGACGTCCTCGAGAGGGCGAGCGCCCGCGAGACGGCCGCGCGCGTGGCGGCTGCGGGAATCGCCCGCGAGTTCTTGGCCGATTTGGGCGTGGAGATCTTCTCGTACGTGACCTCGATCGGCCAGGCGAAATGGAACGAGCGCTATCCCATGCGCTCGGCGCCCGACTACAAGCCACTCGAAATCGAGATATCCGACGTCCGCTGTCCCAACGAGGCCGCGGCCGACGCGATGCGCGCGGAAATCGACAAGGCGATCGAGGCGGGCGAGAGCCTCGGCGGCACGTTCCGCGTCGTGGCGCGCGGCCTCTTGCCCGGCGTGGGCGGCTACGCGACGCGCGAGGAGCGGCTCACGTCGCGGATCGGCGGCGCCCTCTTCTCCATTCCCGCCATCAAGGGCGTCGAGTTCGGCTTGGGGTTCGAGGCGGCGCGGCTTCCCGGTTCGCTCGTGCACGACGAGATCATCCTCCGACAGGATATCGGCTTCGCGCGCGCAAGCAACAACGCCGGCGGGCTCGAAGGGGGCATGACCACGGGGATGCCGCTCATCGTCTCATGCGCGATGAAGCCCATTCCCACGTTGACGACGCCTCTGCAAACGGTCGACCTCGACACGCTCGAACCTGCGCTTGCCTCGAAGGAGCGTGCTGACGTGTGCGCCGTTCCCGCATGCGCCGTCGTCGCAGAGGCCGAAGTCGCGTTCGCGCTTGCCGATGCGTACCTCGAGAAATTCGGTCACGAGAACATGGCCGACATCAGGGCGGCGGTCGCGTCGTACAAACAACGCCTGAAGACGGTCGCGCGATGAGCGACGGCCGCTCCATCCAAGTTCACGATTTCAGGGACCCGTCCCGATCGGGACGCGCTCCCGGGCGCGTTCTGGCGCAGACGGTGTTCCTCGTCGGCTTCATGGGGGCGGGCAAGACGTCCGTCGCCCGCAAGCTCGCGCGCAACGCGGGCGCGGCTTCGGTCGACATGGACACGTTCATCGAGCGACGTTGCGATATGAAGGTGAGGGAATTGTTCGCGGAAATGGGCGAAGGCGCGTTCCGCGAAATTGAAACCGAGGTCTTGCGGGAGTTCGCCGAAGGAGAGCCGCTTATCGTGTCGTGCGGTGGCGGCGTGGTCCTTTCGCCCGCGAACCGCGAAATCCTGAAACGGGGCGGTTACGTCGTCTACCTCAAAGTGACGGCGGCGGAGGCCGCCAGCCGCATATCGAACCTTTCGGCGCGCCCGCTGTTCGGCGACCTCGAGCAGGCCCAGCGCGTCATCGACGAGCGCTTGCCCCTGTACGAGGAAGTCGCGGACCTCGCGATCGACACGGCCGGGCGGGGCACGGGGGCTATCGCCCGGGAGCTGCTCTACCGCCTGGACGACGCGGGCGTGCTCGTTCGGCCTGATAAAGGGAGGCTTTAGCCCATGGCTACGAGAATCGATGTAAACCTGCCGGGCGAGTGCGCGTACTCGGTGCGAATCGGCGCGGGCATCTTGGCGTCGCTGGGGCGCAATCTGCGCGGAATGGACCGATTCGCGCAGGTGCGCGACGTGCTGGTTATCACGGACGACAACGTCGGGCCGCTCTACCTCGGCAAGGTGCGCGCGTCGTTGGCCGATGCGGGCTTCAAAGCCGCCGACATCGCCGTTCCTGCGGGCGAACGCTCGAAATCGCTTGACGTCGCGGGCGAGATATGGTCCGCAATGGCGCAGATGGCGCTCGGGCGCGACTGCCTGGTCGTCGCCTTGGGCGGCGGCGTGGTGGGTGACCTTGCGGGATTCGTCGCCTCCGCGTACATGCGCGGCGTTCCGGTCGTGCACGTTCCGACGACGTTGCTTTCCATGGTCGACTCGTCGGTTGGCGGGAAGACGGCGGTCGACCTTCCCGAGGGCAAGAACCTCGTCGGGACGTTTCACCAGCCCTCGTTCGTCTGCGCCGACACCGATGTCCTCGACACGCTGCCCGAACGGGAATGGCGCTGCGGGTGCGGCGAAATCGCGAAGTCGGCCGTCATCGACTCCGACGAATTCTTCTTCTGGCTGATGGACGGCGCCGCGTCTCTCGCGGCGCGCGATGCAGGCGTGACGGCGGAGGCGATCGCCCGTTGCGTCGTCTTCAAGGCGGGCGTCGTCGCCCAGGACGTAACCGAGACCGCCGGAGTGCGCGAATGCCTCAACTACGGCCATACGCTCGGGCATGCCATCGAGGCCTGTACGGGCTACGGCGCGTTTTCGCATGGGGAATGCGTGGCAGAGGGCATGCGGTTCGCCGCGCGCCTTGCCGCGGACGCAGCGTCCGGAATGGACGACGGATCGCTCGACGCGTTCGCGGCGGCACAGGACGAGCTGCTCGCGGCGCTCGGGTTGCCCAAGCTGGCGCACGGGGTCGACGCCGGGCGGCTCATGGACGCCATGCGGCGCGACAAGAAGGCGCGCGGAGGCCGGCTCCGCTTCGTGCTCGCGAACGACGTGGCACGATGGGAGGTCGTGCACGTGCCCGACGAAGTCGTCGCAAGGAAGCTCAAAGAGCATTTGGCCTAGGCATCTGGCCTAGAGCACTTTGTTTAAAACGTTTGGCCGGCAAGTAACGGACGCGTCCGACTCGGACGGATGATGTGAGGAGTGCACGATGACGACACCGACGATCCTGGTGATCAACGGACCGAATCTCGACATGCTCGGGACCCGGGAGCCCGGCATTTACGGCAAGGACACGTTGCGCATGCTGGAGCAGGCCGTTCGCAACCATGCGTTGGCGCGCGGCGTGCAGGTCGATTTCTTCCAGTCGAACAACGAGGGCGACCTCATCGAGGAGATACACGATGCGATGGGCCGGTACGACGGCGTCGTCTACAATCCCGGCGCCCATACCCATTATTCGTACGCGCTCAGGGACGCGGTCGCCTGCATCGACGTGCCCGTTGTCGAGGTGCATCTCTCCGACGTCGCCGCGCGCGAGGCGTTCAGGCGCGTGTCCGTCATCGCGCCCGTGTGCGTGGCGCAGGTAAAAGGGCTCGGCGTCGACGGCTATTGCAAGGCCATCGACCTGCTTTGCGACAACGACTCGTTCGAGCGGCTGGGCGAAGGATACGAGCTGCGCTACCCGGCCGATGAACAGGTGATCGTCGGCGAAGAGGGGGAGGATGTCCGCCTCGACGCGCGAGCGGCGTCGGCGCAGCGGCTCGGCAGCGTGAGGGACGCGTTCGCCGCGGCGGGCCTTGACGCGATCGTCGTGCGGGACACGTCCAACATCCGCTGGATCACCGCCTTCGACGGCGTTTTCGACGACGAGCGGGCGCATGCCCTGCTCGTGACGGCCGACAAGGCTGTCATCCACAGCGATTCCCGCTATTCGAACGCACTGAGGAACGCTTCGGCGCAAGCCGGCGGAGTCGTGCTGGTCGATGACGAACGCTGCTCGCATGCGCTGTTCGCGCAAAAGCAGCTCGAGGCGGGCGGGTGCGCGTTTTCCGGCGCCCTCGGCTTCGAGGACTCGATAACGTACGCCGAGTACGTACGCATGGCCGAGCTGTTCGGGGCCGAATCGCTTGCGGCGACGACGGACGTCGTCTTGGGCCTTCGCGCGGTCAAGGGACCTGGCGAGCTCGCGCGCCTGCGCGCCGCGCAAGCCATCACGGACGCGGCGTTCAGCCACATCGTCTCGATCATGAAACCGGGCATGGAAGAGCGCGAGGTCCAGATGGAGCTCGAGAACTTCATGATGAGGCACGGCGCCGACGAGCTGGCGTTCCGCTCGATCGTGGCGACGGGTCAAAACGGCGCCGACCCCCACGCGGTTCCCGGCGGCACGAAGCTGGAGGCGGGCCAATGCGTGGTCATGGACTTCGGCGCGAAGGCGCACGGCTACTGCTCCGACATGACGCGCATGGTGTTCATCGGCCAGCCGGATGCGGAACTGCGCCATGCCTACAAAGTACTGCGCGAGGCGAACGAGACGGTCGAGGCCATGTTGCGCCCGGGCGTCACCGGCAAGGAGGCGCACGAGCTCGCGGAGCGGGTTCTGGCAGACGGGGGATACGCCGGCAAGATGGGCCACGGACTCGGCCACGGCGTCGGCATCGACATTCACGAGATGCCGTCGCTCAACATGCGCAACGAGGCGCCGCTCGTCGAGGGCAATGTCGTGACGGTCGAGCCGGGGATCTATCTGCCCGGCCGGTTCGGCATGCGCCTCGAGGATTGCGGCGTCGTGACGGCGGACGGCTACGAGGCGTTCTCGCGCCTCGGCCACGATATGGTCATCGTGTAGAGCGCGAGGTGCCGCGCCGTAGAGCGCAAGGTGCCGCGCGCCTGCGCTTTCCCCGCTCGGGGGCGTTGCAGTGGATGGATTGTGAGACACGTTCTCTCCATCCATCCTTCGAGGTGAATGTGTATAATCAAGCAGTTATGCAAACGAAACGAGAAGGGTTTATCTTATGGCAATAAGCACGGCGGACTTCAAGAATGGCATGTGCATTGAATACAACGGCAAGCTGTGGACGATCGTCGAGTTCCAGCATGTGAAGCCTGGCAAGGGCGGCGCTTTCGTCCGCACGAAGATGCGCGACGTCAAGACGGGGCGCGTTGTCGACAACACGTTCAATGCAGGCACGAAGTTCGACTCCGTGCGCATGGAGACCCGCAAGATGCAGTACCTGTACAACGATGGCGCGGACTTCAACTTCATGGATAACAACACGTACGAGCAGCTCGCCATCGCGGCGGACATCGTCGGCGACGTCGCCAAGTGGCTGAAGGAGAACGACGAGGTCACGCTTCAGTATGCGGGCGACGAGCTCATCGGCATCGAGCCGAAGATGTTCGTCGAGCTCGAGGTCACGGAGACCGAACCCGGCTTCAAGGGCGATACGGTTCAGGGCTCCACGAAGCCCGCGACGCTCGAGACGGGCGCCGTCGTGCAGGTTCCGATGTACATCGAGATCGGCGAGGTTCTGCAGATCGACACGCGTGACGGCCGTTTCGTCAAGCGTCTCTAGCCCGAACGGGGGATTTGCTATGGCTGATTTGAACATCGACGGCATGGCCGTCGCGCCGGGCGTCGTCGAAACCATCGTGTCGCTTGCCGCGCGCGATGTGGACGGCGTTGCGAGCGTCGGCCCGGCTGCTACGAACGGAATCTTCAACCTGATCGGCGGCGGGAAGCCGTCGACCCAGGGCATCGAGATCGATCTCGACGACGACGAAAAGCTCCACGTGGCCATTCGCATGGAGGTCGAGAGCGGGCGCGTGCTGCCCGATTTGGCCGCCAACGTCCGCCAGGCCGTAGCCGATGCCGTGAGCACCCAGGTCGGCCTCGAAGTAAGTTCCGTTGACATCTACATCGACGGTATTCA
Source organism: uncultured Eggerthellaceae bacterium (assembly GCA_946626265.1). GTDB lineage: Bacteria > Actinomycetota > Coriobacteriia > Coriobacteriales > Eggerthellaceae > UBA9715. Next base: position 19,359 of record CAMOUE010000013.1, read on the forward strand.
GTTCAACAACTAACGGGAGCACCATGTCTCGAAACGTTCATGCACGCACGGCTGCGCGCGCGTCTGCGCTCGCCCTGCTCTACTCGGGCGACATCACGGAATCCGATGCCGCGAGCATCGTCGAGGAGGGCGCGTATCCGGCCGACATAGATTTGCCCGAATATGCGGAGAGCCTCGTCGCCGGGGTCGTCGAGCACATGGCCGAGCTCGACGCGAAGCTCGCCTCGACGTCGGAGAACTGGGCGCTCGACCGCATGCCGGTCGTCGACCGCGCGATTCTGCGCCTCGCGGCATACGAGATGCTCTACGTAGATGACGTGCCCGTTTCGGTGGCGATCAACGAGGCCGTCGAGCTGGCGAAGGCGTATGGCGGGGAGGACGACTCCTCCCGTTTCGTCAACGGCGTGCTCGGGCGCATTGCCCGCTCGCTCGACGATGCCGCCGCGGCCGACAAGGCCGGCGGGGCGGATTCTCCCGAGCCGGATGCGGAAGGCGGCGAGCCTGGCGAGCCTGGCGAGCCTGCTGCGAGCGCCGGTTCCGACGCGGAGACCGAATCGCAGGCAGAGGTCCAGTAGCGCGATTCGCGTTTCCAGGCGGGTTTGAGAGGAGCTTCGATTGCGATGGGGACCGCAGGGCAAACCAATGGGTTCGATGCCATAAGAACACGGCTCGAGGAAATCGCCGACGCGGTAGGCAATGAAGAGATGCCGCTCGACGAGGCCCTCGATTTGTACGAAGAGGCGGTCGCCTTGGGCTTGCGTGCGACGGACATGCTCGAAGAGGGCATATCGGCCATCGACGCCCAATCGGACGAATCCGCGCAGGACGGCGAACCGGTCGAAGAAGAGGGCGCATAGCGCAAGCGGTGCATGATGTCCGGCATTCTCGAAAATATCCATTCGCCTGCCGACATGAAGGGGCTTGGCGATTCCGATCTCGCGATTCTCGCGCAGGAGATTCGTGACAAGATCGTCGAAACCGCTTCCGTGACCGGCGGCCACGTCGCGCCGTCCCTCGGCGCGGTCGACATAATCGTGGCCATGCATTCGCTCATCGACGCCCCGCGCGACAAGTTCGTGTTCGACGTCGGTCACCAGGCATATGCCCATAAGCTGTTGACGGGGCGCTACGACAGGTTCGACACGTTGCGCACGTTCGGCGGCATCTCCGGGTTCCCCCGCCCCGACGAAAGCCCTTACGACGCTCATCCGTCAGGCCATGCCTCCGATTCGCTGTCCGTGGCCCTCGGGCTTGCGAAGGCACGCGAATTGCGGGGGTCGGACGAGAAGATCGTCGCCTTGATAGGCGATGCGTCCCTGGCCGGTGGCATGGCGTTCGAGGCGCTCAACACCATAGGTCAACTGCAACTGCCGATCGTGATCGTGCTGAACGACAACGAGATGTCGATTTCGAAGAACGTCGGCGCGCTCGTGCGCCATCTCGGGGCGGTGCGCGCATCCGCGAGCTACCGCCAGGCGCGCGATACGTCGCAGGAAAGGCTCGAGGGCTCGTCGCTCGGCCGGGCGTTTGTTTCGTTCGGCCGCAACGCGAAGGAGTCGGTCAAGCATTTCTTCGTGCCCGATTCGATCATGTTCGAACAGCTCGGCATATTGTGCACTCCGCCCATCGACGGGCATAACATCACCGCGATGAGGGACATATTCGCAACTGCGCTCGCCGCCGACGGTCCGGTCATGGTGCACGTCGTCACGAAGAAGGGGCTCGGTTACAAGCCCGCCGAAGACGACCCGGTGCGTTTTCACGGCATAGGCCCGTTCGACCTGGAGACGGGTGCCTGCAAGAAGAAGGCAGCCGGCGCGCCGAGCTACACTGATGTGTTCGGGCGCGCGCTCGTGCGCGAGGCGCGGGCCGACGAGCGCATCGTGGCCATCACGGCGGCGATGCGCACGGGTACGGGCCTGATCGATTTCGCACGCGAGTTTCCCGATCGGTTCATAGACGTAGGAATCGCGGAGGAAAACGCCGTCGGCATGGCGACGGGCTTGGCGCTTGGCGGATGCAAGCCGGTCGTCGCGATCTACTCGACGTTCCTCCAAAGGGCGTTCGACCAGATGGCGATAGACGTTGCGCTCGCGAGCTGCAATGTCGTGTTCGCGATTGACCGCGCAGGGCTCGTGGGCGACGACGGCCCGACGCATCATGGCATGTACGATATCGCGTATTGCCGCATGATCCCGGGCATGCGCGTTCTCGCCCCCTCGGACGAGTCCGAGCTGGTGGCGGCGCTTCATACGGCGCTGCGGCTCGGAGGCCCGGTGGCGGTGCGTTACCCGCGCGGCGCGGGAAGGGGCGTGCCGATACCGGACGAGCCGCCCGTGCTCGAGGTGGGGAAGTCCCGGACGGTGCGCTGGGGAAGCGCCGTCGGCCTCGGCGCTGCCACGGTCAGCGACGATGCAGACATCGCAATTCTCGCTTTCGGCAACATGGTCGCGACGGCCCTCGACGCCGCCGTTCTCCTCGCCGATCGGGGCGTCGATGCGCGCGTCGTCGACATGAGGTGGGCGAAACCGCTCGACGAGGAGGCTATTGCCCTGGCGGCGCAGACGAAATTGATCGTGACGCTCGAGGACGGCATCTTGTCCGGGGGTGCCGGCGAAGGCGTGATGGGCGCCCTCTCGAAGATGGGCCTTTCCGCGGAAGTGCTCACGCTCGGCGTCGACAACCGGTTCGTGCCCCATGGCAAGCAGGAGCTGCTCCTGGCCGATTTGGGCTTGGACGCGAATGGCATCGCCGCATCGGTCGTGGGCAGGCTGGCGAACTA
>CAMOUE010000014.1 GCA_946626265.1 uncultured Eggerthellaceae bacterium
CTCCCCCGCCCCGCGGGTCAACGGTTCGCGCGCTTCTCCACAAAGCCGACAAAACTCTTTTCACCCCTCCCTAGAGGTTGTGTTTTAGCTTGGAGAAATCGCAACCTATAGGAAAGCGGCAGGATTCGTCTTCGGAATCCTGCCGCCAAAACATGCATATATGTATTGTGAGCGCTAGGCCAGTTTCACGAATTTGCGCTTGCCTACCTGAATCGTCGCGCCCTCGAGGATGCTCGGATCGACGTTGTACATCTTCGGCTTCACAGCTTCACCATTAACCTTGACGCCACCGCCGTCGATGAGCCGACGCGCCTCGCCGACGCTCGAAGCCATGCCCGCATCGGATATCAGCTTCGCGAGGTAGACCTTCCCCTCGTCGTTCGGCGTGAGGTCGGCTGCGAACTCCGGGATGTCGGTCGGAATCTCGTGCTGCTTAAAAACGAGATCGAACTGCTTCTCTGCGGCAGCCGCCTGCGATTCGTCGTAATACGCCGCCACGATGTTGCGCGCGAGGGAGCGCTTGACCTTGTTGGGATGGAGCTCGTCCGCGGCGAGGCCACGCTCGATCTCGTCGATTTCGTCGACCGGCACCGTGGACGCAAGGCGGAAGTACTTGACCATGAGCTCGTCGGGAATCGACATGACCTTGCCGAACATGTCGGCGGGCTCGTCGGTCACGCCGATGTAGTTGCCGTAGCTCTTCGACATCTTCTGCACGCCGTCAGTACCTTCCAGCAGCGGCAGCGTAAGGCAGATCTGCGGCTCCATGCCCATCTTCTCCATGAGCTCCCGACCTGCCAGCAAGTTGAACAGCTGGTCGGATCCGCCAAGCTCGACGTCGGCCTTAATGCAGACCGAGTCGTACGCCTGCATTATCGGGTACAGGAACTCGTGAACGGAGATCGGCTGGTTGTTCGTGTAACGCTTGTGGAAGTCGTCGCGCTCGAGGATGCGGGCCACGGTGAACTTGCTCGTAAGCGAGAGGAGGTCTTCAAGGGTGAGGGGCATGAGCCACTCGGAGTTGTACCGCAGCGTCGTGCGCTCGGGGTCGAGGACCTTGAAAGCCTGGTCCACGTACGTCTGGGCGTTCACCTTGATCTGCTCGGGCGTAAGCTGGGGACGCGTCGAGTTACGGCCCGACGGGTCTCCGATCAGCGCCGTGCCGTCACCGATGATGAGCGTAACCTGATGGCCGAGGTCTTGGAACTGGCGCAGCTTCCTCAGCGGAACTGCATGGCCGATATGGATATCGGGGGCAGTGGGGTCTACGCCGAGCTTGATGTTCAAGGGCGTGCCGCGCTTGAGTTTCTCGAGCAGGCCGCTCTCCGGAACGATGCGGTCGGCGCCTGAAGCGATGATGTGTAGTTGCTCTTCTGCAGGAAGCATGTCGATGCCTTTCTAACTATATATATGTAAGGGGAGATTCTATCACGATACCCCACGGAACAGATGGCCTGTCGTGGTGTTCGGGCGCTTGCCCACGCTACGATGCTCGGACATCGCAAGATCGCGGGCGCGCAGGGCGCGTCCGACCGAGTCCGACGCCGACTTCTTGTCCATGAGCGTCGTGTCCACCATGACGGCGGAGATCCCGATGTCGATGAGGTCGGCCATGTTTTGCGCTACGTCGAGCTGTATGCCGTTGTAAAGGTGGCTTCGGCCGAGCATGTCGGTCACCACCGGGAACTCGAACCCCTTCCGGTCGAGCAGGTGGTGCTCGACGGCCCTGCGCGGGCATGTCGCGCACTGCTCGTTGCAAGGACCTTGGCTCATGAGCAGGCAATGCTCGGTGATCATGAGCTCTTGGGCGCCGATGACCGCCAGACCGAGCTCGACGGGGGAATTGCGCGCGAGATCGTCGATTTGCCCGAGCGTGAGCTCGGGAGATAGCCACACCCGTTTCACGCCCCATTCCGCCAGCACGGACAAGGTCGCCCTGTTCGTCACGGGTACATGCGGGCCCACCTCGACTTCGGCGCCGCACTCGACCGCGCGAACCACCGAGGCCGGGCTGTCGGCGAACACGCGCCTCCCCTCGCGCACGTAGTCCCACATGTCGAACGGCAGGTCGTACTCGCGCGTCGCGGGAATCGGGTCGTGGTCGACTGTCGGGAGCGCCATGACGCAACGCTTTGGATAGCCGGCTTGCTCGGGATCGTCCTGACGAACTCCGGCCATGACGGATTGACCCCGGCGGAAGTTCAGGAGCGGCACGTACACGGCATCCGCGCCTGCACGTTTCGCCGCCCGCGCACACGAGGGGTTGGTCGCCCAGGCCACGACATCGCACGATGCCTTCCTGCCTATCGATGGCGCGAACTGCGGACTGCAATCACGAAGGGAGCGCGCCGCGTACTGCTCGAGCATACTCGCCTTCAGCATGTCGAGCGCCTCCGCGCGCAGGCGATGGAGCCGCGAGAAACCGATTCCGACGCCCTCGTCCAAATCGACGGAAAGCCGCTCGGCGCAACCGTCGTCGGACGCTGCGCCTTCCAACGTGAAGGGGGTTCCGCCCAGCCGGTCGATATGCGCGCGAACGTCGTCGGCCGAAACGGGACGCGTGCGCGCAGGCTCGACGGGTTCGCCCCATGCCTCGCCCTGATGCCGCGCCCCGTCCTTCGAAGTTGCGCGGAACACGACGTGCGCGGGCTTTCCCATGCGCAGGGAGACAAGCCCGTCGACGGGGACGAGCGGCGCTTGCGGATCATCCACGAAGGCCGTTGCCGCATTCCGCACGCGAAACACGCGGTCGCCTTTGCCGACGCGTTGCTCGACCTCTACTTTCACAGAGCCGTCCTTGGCCGTTCGCGCGCTTTTCAGCGTCGCCGCAAAATGCCCCCTGTTCGTCCAGAACTCGAGAACGTCGCCGTCGTTGAGTTCGACTTCGGGAACGATTTCCGCAGCGTCGCCATCGACGCGCGCAACCCTTCCAACGAACACGCCGCGATTGTTCGGGCGCCCGTAGCTCATGATGTCGTTGCCGCGCCGTCCTTCGAGATACGCCGTCGTGAACCCACGCGAGAAGGCCTCTGCCAGGCGGGCGTGCTGCCTGTCGCTCGCAGGCTTGCCCGAATCGAGAACTTCGCGGTAGACGCTCACGACCTCGTGCACGTAGTCTGCGGACTTCATGCGCCCTTCGATCTTCAGGGACGACACGCCCGCCTGCGCCAGCTGGTCGAGCAGGTCGATAGTGCAAAGGTCCTTCGGCGAGAGCAAATGCTCGCCGTCAGCGGGCAGCGGCCCGCTGCCGTCCGCCCGGTGCAGCTCGTAAGGCAGGCGGCACGCCTGAGCGCAGAGGCCCCTGTTCGCGGAGCGACCGCCGATCATGGACGACATGAGGCACTGACCCGAATAGCAGACGCAGAGCGCGCCATGGGCGAACGCCTCGATTTCCATGCCGAAATCCCGCGCCAACGCGGCCAGCTCGGCAATCTCGTCGAGCGCGAGCTCGCGCGCGAGCGTCACGCGATGGGCGCCGAGCCTTGCAGCGACCTCGATTCCGGCAGCGGAATGCGTGTTCATCTGGGTGGAAATGTGCAGCGGCAGCTCGGGAACCGCTCGGGCGATCTCGGAGGCCAGGCCCAAGTCCTGCACGATCACCGCGTCGGCGCCGGCAAGATAGGCGCCCTGCGCGAACTCGACCGCTCGCGGCAGCTCGCTTGGAAGCACCTCTATGTTCATCGTCACGTAGATAGACACGCCGCGCAGATGCGCGTATTCGCATGCCTCCGGCAATGTAGCTAATGTGAAATTATCAGCGTTCCTGCGAGCGTTGAACTCGTCCAAGCCGAGGTAAACGGCATCGGCTCCTGCCGAAACTGCCGCATGAAGACAGGAAACGTTGCCAGCTGGGGCCAGCAGCTCCAGCTTTCCCAACGAATCGTTCACAATCGCGTTCCCCTCTCGATAACCGTGCTCCCCACGGCCTCCACAAGTGAAATACCTCATGAAGTATAATAGATACGTTTGCACCGTAACCGAAACACACGGGGGCGCCCATCATGAAAGCACGACGCAAGTTCCGGCAATCGAAGAGCCACGCGATTCCATGGATCGCCCTCATCATCGTCCTTGCACTCGGCTTCGTAGCCTATCGCGGAGTTACAAGCATCGTAGCCATATACAACAGCTGGATTGCCGATTTGCCCGCAATCAACAGCGATGCGTTCAACTTCGCCGAGGAATCGACGATGTACGCGAGCGACGGCACGACCCTGCTCGCGAACTTCCAGCTGGAAAAGCGCGAGCCCGTCGAACTCAAAGACGTGAGCAAGTACGTCACCGACGGCACGGTCGCCGTCGAGGACGTGCGTTACTACGAGCACAACGGCGTCGACCCCCAGGGCATCATCCGCGCCGTCATAAACAACTTGAAAGGCGGCCAGCTCGAGGGCGCGTCAACTATCACCCAGCAGCTCGTGCGCAACACGACGCTGTCTGAAGAGGCGACGAACATCACACTCGAGCGAAAGGCCCGCGAAGCGGAACTTGCATTGGAGCTCGAGAAGCAGTACTCGAAGGAAGAGATCCTCAACATGTACCTGAACACCATCAACTACGGTGACGGGTGCTATGGGATCGAGGCCGCTGCAAACAACTATTTCCAGAAGACGTCGAAGGACCTGACCCTGGCAGAGGCAGCCGCCCTTGTCGGCATCCCGCAGTCGCCGACCCGGTTCAACCCGAAAGAGAACCCGGAGGCCTGCGTCGAGCGCCGCAACCTCGTGCTCGAACGCATGCTCGCGGCCGGCAACATCACGAAAGACGAATACGACAAGGCAGTGGCCGAAGAGCTCGTGCTCGATCCCGCCCCCGACGAGCCCGCACAGGGCATCCACGCGTACCCGTACTTCACGAGCTACGTGCGCGACCAGCTCATGCAGCCCGACAACATCTACGGCTGCTCGTATGCCGACCTGTTCGAGGGTGGGCTGAAGATCTACACGACGCTTGACGTGAGCCTGCAGGACAAGGCCAACGACGCATGCGCTGCGCAATACGACGCGATGGAAGACGGGCTGGACTGCGCGCTCGTCGCCATGGACCCCACGAACGGCTACGTCAAGGCCATCGTCGGCGGCAAGGACTTCTATACGGACCAGTGGAACATCGCCACCCAAGGCGGACGTCCCGCAGGCTCCTCGTTCAAGGTGTTCACGCTTGCGGCCGCAATCGAGCAGGGCATAAGCCCGAAAACGTCGCTGAACTGCGGCGACCCTCTCACGCTTTCGAACGGCCTGCAGATTCACAACTTCGACAGCATCAACTACGGCACGCGTTCGCTCGAGAGCGCGACTAGGGTGTCGTCGAACACGGGCTACTACCGCCTGGCCGACCGCATCGGAGCCGATTCGATCAGCGAGATGGCCCACCGCCTCGGCGTGACGTCGGAACTCGCTCCCTACCCCATCATCACGCTCGGCACCGAAAACGTTACGCCGCTCGAGATGGCCGATGCTTACAGCACGCTTGCTACGGGAGGCATCCATCGCGATGCGGTTGTCATCACGCGAATCGAGAACAAGAACGGCGAGGTCCTGTACGAGAACGCCGATACGGGCGAGCGCGTCCTCGACGAGAAGGTCGCAGGCGCGGTGACCACGGTCCTGCGTGGCGTCTTCGAAAGCGGAGAGGGAACCGCCTACGGTTCGGGCCCGTCAAACGGCCAGCCCGTTGCGGGAAAGACCGGCACGGGCCAAGAGTTCCGCGATCACTGGCTCGTGGGCTACAGCCCTGATTTGACATGCGCCGTCTGGATCGGCAATCGCGACTACTCGTCGACATCGCCGTCGCTGACCGCCAACTCGCTCTGGCACAACTTCATGTCCGCCGCGCTCGCCGACGTGCCCGTAAAGAACTTCGAGTACACGGACAGCCCCACGTACACGAACACGAACGAGCAGATGTACGACAATTCGTATAACTACAATTACAACTACAGCTACGACAACCAGAACAACAACCAGAACAACAACCAGAACAGAAACGGCACCATGACCGAAGACGATCTCGAAAGCGAGTACGGCAACTACGAGATTGTCCGGTCGTACCAGGAGTCGGGCGATTACGCCGACGGAACCGTCGTCGATCAGACCGTCGACGAGGAAAACGGCGTCGTATACGTCACGATCACGCAAGACGACGGCTCTGGCTCAAACGGCTACGACGATGGAAGTTACGATGGCGGTTACGACGGCGGCGACGGCTCTTACGATAACGGCGGCGATATGTAAGGGAAGCTTCGGCTAGCCCTTCTGCGCCGCAGCCTCATCTGCCTTCTGAAGCAGCGAAACGCCCTCGTCATAGAGCTTCTGAACGTCTGCAACGCGTTCGTCGTACTTCGACCAATCGAAATCGTCCGAACGGGCTTCCGTGTAGAGCTTAACGTACCCGTCGAGCGCTTCGCGCAGCTTGGACGTCCCGTCGACGTAGCCCTGTTTCACGTCGGCGAGAGCCTCGGGGGCTTCTAGCTCCGATAGCTTGTCGAGCGTCTTGTAGGCGTTGTCCGCCTGCGTGCGCATGTTGACGACGTCGTCGCGCGACACGGCGTCCACGAACTGGTCGAGGTTGTCGCCGAGCTCGACCATCGCCTGATTCACCTGGGACATGTACGTCCGATTGGCCTGTTGCTCCTCGCTTGCCCCGTTGACAGGGCCGCCCGCACATCCTGCGAGCAATCCGATGGACAGGACGAGAGCGCAGAAAACTGCGCTTAGTTTCCGAAAGGCGGTCTTGGTCATTGTTTCCTTCGCTTCCAATGATGCGTGCGCTTTAAATGTTTGGATAACCATATCATCGATTCGCCGATTGTCGCGCGTTGTTGCAAAAAGGACACGCGACTACTCGTCGTCCTCGGAGCCATCGCCCGATTCGCCGTCGGGACCGCCATCCGATTCCGACCCTTCGCCTTGCTCTTCGTCGGAAGGCCCGTCTCCGTTGCGCCCTTCGGCGCCGGAGCCGTCATCGTCGTAGGAGCCGTCATCGTCACCGGAATCGGCTTCTTCGTCAGAGTTGTTGTTCTGGCCCTGCGTTTGCTGCTGGTATCCGTAATCCTGCTGAGAACCGTAATAGTAGCTGTAACCACCTGATGTTATATGGTACTTCTGGTCGTTGTACGGCGTGTAGGGAGGATTATCGACCTCGGCGAACTGCTCGACCGCCATGCCCTCATTGCCCATGATGGTGCCGACGACCTGGCTGAAGACGTCCGCGCAGCTCCCCACGGGAACGGATTGCTCGTTCGAGGGGTCCCCGACCCATATCGAAACCGAGAACTGCGGCGTGATGCCCGTGAACGTGATGTCCTTGTAGTTCTCCGACGTACCCGTCTTGCCCGCCACAGGCTGCCCGTTCCACAGCGACGCCTCGGTTCCGGTCCCGCTTCTGACGACGGTCTTCATGGCTTCCTGAGCCGCATGGGCCTGCTCGGGCGTGAGCACGCGCTCGGCGCGACCGTCCGGATCGGTGGCGTCGACGATCACGTTGCCGTTGCTGTCTTCGATGGTCGCTATGGCGCAAGCGTCGTGGCGCACTCCCCCGTTCGCAATCGTGGCGAACGCATTCGCCATCTCGAGGGGGGTGACGTTCTCGACGCCGAGCGTGAGGGTCGCGCCAGCCGACTGCTCGTGCAAATCGGCCGTGACCCCCAAATCATGGGCGGTGTTGGCGACTGCGTCGACGCCGAGAGAAGAGATCAGGCGCACGAACCCCGTATTCGACGAAACCGCCAGAGCACCCGCGATCGTTTGAGTGCCGTAGTTCACGTTGTTGATGTTCGTCAACGTGTACCCGTCCACGGTCGCGGGCGACGTGCAGTCGAGGTAAGTGCTGTTCGGGTCGATTCCGCGCTTGATGGCCTCGACGAGCGTGAACACCTTGAACGTCGAGCCGCACGGCCGTCCCCCGCCGCCCTGTCCGGTTGCGAGGTTGACCTCGCTTTCCTCGTAGTCCGAGCCGCCGACGAGCGCTTGGATGTTGCCGGTCGAAGGCTCGACCATCGCAATGGCGACTTCCATCGAGCCGCGAAGCGAATTCCGCTTTCTTTCGGCCGCCTCTTCCGCCGCTTCCTGCCTGTCAACGTCGAGCGTCGTGTACACGGACAATCCGCCTTTGAGGATGTCGGTGTCGGTAAGCCCGTAGTCGTTGTAGAGCAGGTAGCGAACGTAGCTGGTGAAATACGGATAGGCGAGTATTCCGTCGTCCGCCATCTCCTTCGGGTTCAGCTCGATGGGCGACGCATCGGCGGCCCGGTACTCCTCCTCGGTGATCACATGCTCCGAGAGCATGCGCTGAAGGACGATGGACCGACGGTTCTCGGCACTCACGGGATACTGCAGCGGGTCGTTGTAGGTCGGCGATTGCGGAATGCCGGCAAGCAGCGCAGATTCTGCAAGCGTCAGCTCGGACGCCGGCTTCGAGAAGTAGCGTTGCGCCGCCGCCTCGATTCCATACGCGCCCGCACCGAAGTTCACGGTGTTCAGGTACGCGAGGAGGATATCGTCTTTCGAGTACATCTTCTCGAGCTCAAGTGCGAGATACGCCTCGCGAGCCTTGCGGCGGATCGAAATCTCGTCCATTTCGCCAGCCAGGACCGTATTGCGCACGAGCTGCTGGGTAATCGTCGACGCCCCTTCGAGGTTGCCGCCCCGCAGGTTGTTCACGAGCGCGCGAACGACGCCGTAGGCGTCGATGCCCGGATGCTCGTAGAAGCGCGCGTCCTCGACTGCCAGCACGGCGTCTACCAGATAGGGACTGATCTGGTCCATTTCAACTGGCTCACGGTACTCCAGCTGGAAGCGCGCGAGAACAGTCTCGCGATCGCTGGCGTATACGTACGTCGGCTTCGAGCTGCTGAACGCGTCAGGCGACCGGTAGTCAGGCAAATCCTCGAACCACGACCCAACCGCAAAAAGGACGCCGAAAGTCATGGCGCCCCCCACGGCGAGGACGACGGCCAGCGCGCTGAGCACGCCGGCGATCGGGCGGCGCTTCTTCACGCCCGGCCTTCTTTTCAGGGAACGAGAACCCACGCAACTCCTCTCGATTCAGCACGTCTCGTATAGCTGCCAATAGCGCCCCATCCAGGCGACTTCCCCCTACGCGCCCGGCTTATATCCGCCGGCCGTCCTCGACAAGCGTCTCTTCAACCAGCTTGAGTTGCTCGCGTATGGCGCTTCGGCCCGTGCCGCCCTCGGTCAGGCGCGCGTCTGCGATGAATCGCATGTCGAGTTGGTCGACGATATCGGGCTCGAACAAATCGCATTCGTTCTTGAAATCGTAGAGCGACAAGTCCTCGAACCTGCATCCGCCCCGTTGCTCGCACAGAAGCACCAGATGCCCGACGACTTCGTGGGCGCGCCTGAACGGAAGGCCCTTCTTCACGAGGTAGTCGGCAATATCGGTCGCGGCAAGATACCCCTTGCCGACCTGCTGCTCCATAGCCTGCGCGTTCACCGTCATGGAGGAAACCATGCCCGTCATGCAGGTATAGCAGTCCTCGAGCGTGCGGGCGGCGTCGATTGCGCCCTCCTTGTCTTCCTGCAAATCCTTGTTGTAGGCAAGCGGCAACGCCTTGAGCGTCACGAGCAGTGCGACGAGGTCGCCCACCACGCGCCCGGTCTTGCCGCGAATCAGCTCTGCGAAATCGGGATTCTTCTTCTGGGGCATGATCGACGAACCCGTCGAAAACGCGTCGGAAAGCGTGATGAAACCGAACTCGGCCGTCGACCACAGGACGATTTCCTCGGCCAGGCGCGAGAGATGGACGCACGAAACGCTGCATGCGTACGAAAGGTCCAGCAAGAAGTCGCGATCGGAAACGGCATCGAGCGAATTGGCGGTCACGCCGGAGAATCCGAGCTCTTCCGCCGTCATGCGACGGTCGAGGGGATAGGTCGTCCCCGCGAGCGCCGCGGAGCCGAGCGGGTTGACGTCGGCCGCCTCCCGCGCTGCCGCAAGGCGCTTGAAGTCGCGCGAGAGCATCCACACGTATGCAAGAAGATGATGGGACAGAAAAACCGGCTGCGCATGCTGCATATGCGTATAGCCCGGCAATATCACGTCGAAGTGCTCCTTCGCCAAATCGACGAGCGCTTGCCGCAACGCCAGGTTCGCCTGCATGAGGTCGGTGCAACGCTGCTTGGCGTACAGATGGGTATCGGTCACGACCTGGTCGTTGCGCGAGCGGCCCGTATGCAAACGGGCTCCCGCATCGCCGATGTCGGCGATGAGCGCCTTCTCGATGGACATGTGGATGTCCTCGTCGTTGATATCGAACTCGAATTCGCCCGCCTCGATGCGCTCTTGAATGCGGTCGAGGCCGTCGCGAATCGCAGCCACGTCCTCCTTGCTGATGACGCCTTGCTCTCCGAGCATGCGCGCATGGGCTTTCGAACCGGCGATGTCCTGCGCATAGAGTTGCTTGTCAACGGGCAGCGATGCGCCGAACCGTTGCGTGAACTCGCTCACGTTTTCGGTGAAACGACCTGACCACAGCGCCATAATTTCCCTCTTCTCGAACAGCGCGACCCAGGTTGAGCCCGGGTCGCGTCTTGTCTGGTGTTATCCCTGCCTATTATTTGTCGGCATTGAGCTGACGGTTCTGCGCCCACGTCTTCGCAGGCAGTGCGAACAGCTCGATGAAGCCGGCGGACGCCTCGTGATCGAAGCTGTCCTCCTTGTCGTACGTCGCAAGGGCGTAGTCGTAGACGGAGTAGTCGCTGCGACGGCCGACCACGGTGCAGTTGCCCTTGTAGAACTTCACGCGAACCGTGCCGGTCACGTGCTCTTGGGTCGCGTTGATGAACCCGTCGAGCGCCATCTTCAGCGGCGCGAACCACTGGCCGTAGTAGACGACTTCCGCCCACTTCTGCTCGATGCCGAGCTTGTAGTGCAGCACCTCGCGCTCGAGGCACATGTCTTCGAGCGCCTTATGCGCCGTGATGAGGGCGAGCGCGGCCGGCTGCTCGTAGCACTCGCGGCTCTTGACGCCCACGAGACGGTTCTCGATCATGTCGAGGCGCCCGTAGCCGTTGCGTCCGGCAATCTCGTTGAGCTTGTAGATGATGTCTATGTAGCTCATGTCTTTGCCGTCGAGCGAGACGGGGATGCCGCCATCGAAACCGATCTCGACGTACTCGGGCTTGTCCGGGGCGGCTTCGGGAGAGCCGGTCATCGTGTAGATGTCCTCGGGCGGCTCGTTCCAGGGGTCTTCGAGAACGCCGCACTCGATTGCGCGTCCCCACAGGTTGTCGTCGATGGAATACGGCTTGGCGTTCGTGACCGGCACCTCGACGCCATGCTCGGCAGCCCACTCGATCTCCTCGGGGCGCGTCTTGAACGGCCACTCGCGAACGGGGGCGATGATCTTGATGGACGGGTCGAGCAGCCAGACGCTCGTCTCGAAACGGACCTGGTCGTTGCCCTTGCCCGTGCAGCCATGTGCAATGTACTTGGCGCCGTGCTCGTGGGCGATGCGCACGAGGTGCTTCGAGATGACCGGGCGAGAGAGGGCCGAGAGCAGCGGGTACTTGTTCTCGTAGAGCGCGTTTGCACGGATGGCGTCCGTGAGGTACTCGTTTACGAACTCTTCGCGCATGTCGACGACGTACGCCTCGATTGCGCCGGTGCGCAGGGCCTTTTGACGAATGGCCTCGAGGCCTTCGTGTTCCTGGCCGACTTCGCCGATAACCGCGATGACATCGAGATTGTGCTCGTCCATGAGCCACTTGATGCAGATCGAAGTATCGAGGCCGCCGGAATACGCGAGTACGACCTTCTCTTTTTCAGTCATGTTTTTCCTCCTGTTACATCTAACCGCGCTTTATCACGGCAAAGAAACCGACGTTATTCTACAGCAGCGTAGCAAGCCTTTCGACCAGCTCGTCCACATCTTCACGGGTGCAGACGAGCGGGGGCAGGAAGCGCAGGGTATGCGGCCCCGTCGAGTTGAGCAGCAAACCGGCATCGAGCGCCGCTATCGTTATCGCATGCGCGTCGCATTCGTCGAGCAGGTCGACGGCGACCATCAGGCCAAGGCCGCGCGTTTCCACGACGCTCGGCAGTTCGGCGAGCCTCTCGCGCAGATAGGCTCCGACCGACTCCACGTTTTCGGCGATGCCTTCGGCGGCAACGGTGTCGATGACGGTGTTCGCGGCGGTTATGGCGAGGTTGCTGCCGCCGAACGTCGACCCGTGAATGCCGGGCTCGAACACGGCGGCGACCTCGGCCGCAGCCGAGCAGGCTCCCATGGGCATGCCGCCGCCTATGCCCTTCGCCATGGTCACGACGTCGGGCATGATTCCGAAATGCTGGAAGGCATACGGATAAGTCCCGCAACGATACATGCCGCATTGCACCTCGTCGAGCATGAGCAGGGCCTCGTGCTCCGTGCACAAGTCGCGTGCGGTCTGCAGGAACTCCTCGCTGCAGGGATACACTCCGCACTCGCCCTGGACGGTTTCCACGAGCATGGCGCAGATCTCATCGCCCCTGTCGGCGAAAAGCCGCTTGAGCGCGTCCACGTCATTGGGGGCAACTGCGACGAACCCGTCGGGAAGGGGCTGGAAGGCCTCTTGCTTGACCGGTTGCGCCGTCGCCGCGAGCGTGGCCAGCGTGCGGCCGTGGAAGCTCCGCTCGAGCGTGACGATGAGCCGGGGGAAGCGGGCCTCCCCGCGCGACTCGGCCTTTCGACGCGCATAAAGGCGCGCGAGCTTGATTGCGCATTCGTTCGCCTCTGCACCAGAGTTCGCGAAGAACGTCTGCCACTGTTTGCGCTGCGCCTCGGGCGCCGCCTCGTTAAGCAGGTCGGAAAGCTTCTTCGCGAGCTCTCCCCGCCCTTCGATGTAGTAATAGTTGCTCACGTGCATGAGGCGGGACGCCTGGTTCGACAGCGCCTCCACGAGCGCGGGATGGCAATGCCCGAGGCTTATGACGCCGATGCCGCCGATGAAATCGAGATACTCGCGGCCCGCGTCGTCGGTCACGCGCATGCCGCAACCGGACACGAGCTCGACCGGCTTGCGCCCGAACGTATGCATGATATAGGCGTCTTCGAGCTGACGCTGTTGTTCGAGAGTCATGCTATTCACCTACCCCTATTTGTTCTCGAGTAGTTTTCTGGCGAAATTGCCCAGCGTGGCATTCGGGTTCGAAGCGTCCTCGGACTCCGCGTACACGGCCGTTCCCACGCCGCTGACCGTGAGCATCTCGAGGAGGATGGCATGGGGAATGGTCCCGTTGACGATGTAGGCGCTACCGACTCCCCCTTCGATGGCGCGTATGGCAGACCGAAGCTTCGGAATCATGCCGGACGACAGCGTGCCGCCGGCGATGAGATCGCGAGCCTCGTCGGCCGAGAGCTGGGAGATAAGCGTGTCCTTGTCATCGAAGTCGAGGTAGAGGCCGTCAACGTCCGTCAGGAACATGATCTTCGTCGCGCCCGTGGCCGCGGCGATCTCGCCGGCCACGACGTCCGCGTTGACGTTGCAATACCCGCCGTCGTTGCCGATGGCGACCGTGGCGATGACCGGAATGTAGTCGGCGTCGATGAGGTCTTGGAGCAGCGAATCGTTTATGCGCTTGATGCGCCCGACGCGTCCGAGCTCGGGCGAAGCCGGCTCGGCGATGATCGTGCCGCCGTCGATTCCGTTGACCCCCACCGCCACGTTGCCGTGCTCGTTGAGGGCGCGTACGAGCTCCTGGTTGACCTTGCCCGCCAGGATCGTGCGCACGATGTCCATTCCTTCTTCGGTCGTGACGCGCTGGCCGTCCTTGAATTCGACCGGCAGGCCCGCTTGGTCCATGGCCTTCGTGATGTCCTTGCCACCGCCGTGGACGATGATGGGGTTCACTCCCACCAGCTTCAGCAACATGATGTCGCTCATGACGTCGGCACGGAGCTCGGCGTCGACCATGGCGGCTCCGCCGTACTTGATCACGACCGTCTTTCCCGTAATGTTCTTGATCCAAGGCAATGCCTCGGCAAGCATCTGGGCGGTCTCTTTATCGGTTACGCCGTTAGGGCGCGTGTCCTTCGAAAACTTCATGTTCGGTAATCTCCGTTAATCGTTATGTACTCGTGCGAGAAATCGCACGTCCAAAGTGTGGTTGACGATGCTCCTGCGCCCAGGTCGACCTCGATATCGATCTCTGGACGCTCGAATCGTCGCAAGGCCTCCTCTTCGTCGAAAGGCACGGGGAGGCCCTTGCGCAAGACCGGCATGCCCATCATGTCGATGGAAACGTCGGCTTGGCTGAAACGGGCACCCGAGCGGCCGAGCGCTGCAGCGATTCTGCCCCAGTTCGCATCGTGCCCGAAAACAGCCGTCTTGACGAGCGGCGAGTTCGCAACGGTGCGTGCGGCGAGATCCGCGTCGCGATCGTCTTGCGCTCCGGAAACGCGGACCGTTATCAGGCGCGTCGCCCCTTCGCCGTCCGCAGCCATGTCGCGGGCAATGGTCCGGCAAACCGCGTAGAGCGCGCGTTCGAACACATCGAGCGCGCGGGAGCCCCGGGCGAACGGCTCGGCCCCGTTCGAAGCGGCGCCGCTTGCGAAAAGGTAGCAGCAGTCGTTCGTCGACGTGTCGGAGTCGACCGTCACCTTGTTGAACGTTCTCGAGACCACACGTGACAGCGTTTCGTGCAAGATGTCAGAGGTAACGGGCGCGTCGGTCGTGATGCAGGCGATCATGGTAGCCATGTTCGGCATGATCATGCCCGAGCCCTTGGCCATTCCGCCAACGGTGAACGTGCAGCCCGGGTAGCCGATCTCCTCGCCGGAGAACGAGACCGCCGCCTCTTTCGGATGCGTGTCGGTTGTCATGATGGCGCGCGCCGCGTCGGCGCCGCCCTCGCGCGAGAGGGCCTTATAGGCGAGGGGGACCCCCGTCTCGAACGTCTCCATGTTGAGGTGGACGCCGATAACGCCCGTCGAAGCCACCATTACTTCGGTTTCGGGGCACCCGACTGTTGCTCCGACGATGGCGCCGGTGCGGCGGGCGTCCTCGAGGCCGCGATCGCCCGTCGCCGCGTTCGCGGTGCCCGAGTTCACGACGAGAACGCGAGCGAGCCCGTGCGACACCCCGTCGAGATGCTCCCTGGAAACGATGATCGGCGCCGCGCAGAACACGTTCTGGGTGAACGTGGCGGCGCAGGGCGACGGCTCGTCGGCGACCACGAGAGCCAGGTCGAAGCGGTTCGGATTCGCCCTGAATCCTGCATGCACGCCGGCGGCGCGGAAACCGCGCGCGCTCGAAACGCCACCGCCCTCAACGACCGTCAGCCCTTCGAGGCAATCTTCCTGCCGGGCGAGGCCAAGTGGTTCAATTTCAAGTGCCCCTTCGTTTCCCATATCCGAGAGTCTCCCAATCTGTGCTTAAGCCGGAATGGCAACGGCGCCGAGACCGCACGTCTCGGGAAGGCCGAAGACGATGTTCGCACATTGGACCGCCTGGCCTGCCGCCCCTTTCCCAACATTATCGATAGCGCACGTCGCGACGATGACGCGAGCGTGCTCGTTTAACACAACGGCAACGTGCGCCCGGCACGTTCCGGCGACAGAAGCGGTCTTCGGCTGAACGCCGCCGGTCAGAACGCTCACCAGCGCGTCGTCGCGATAGAAGTCGCAGTAGAGCTGGTCGAGCTCGGACTGCGTGGGCATATGCTCGCCGAGGGGAATCGTCACCGTCGAGAGCAAGCCACGATCGAGCGGGGCGAGATGCGGCGTGAACACGAGACGGTTCGGAATGTCGAGGATTTGCTCGATCTCCGGCGTATGACGATGGCTCGCGACGCCATAGGCTTCGACGTTCTCGTCCGCAAAGCAAAAATGCGTGCGCTCGGTCGCCTTCTTGCCGGCCCCAGAGACGCCCGACACGGCGTCGGCGACGATCGGGCCGGCACCCGCAAGCCCCGCGCGAAGCGCGGGTGCCGCCGCGAGGGACGTTGCCGTCGGGTAGCAGCCCGCGCATCCCACGAGAACGCCCGCACCTGACTTCCTCATCTCGGCAAGCTGCTCGAGCCCGTCCCTGAACAACTCCGGCAGCCCAAAAGCGGCCTGTTCCAGAAGATCGGTGGCGGTATGGGGCACGTTGTACCATTGTTCGTATACTTCAGGATCCTTCAGTCGGAAGTCGGCCGACAAGTCGATGACCGCAACGCCCTTCTCGACGAGCGCAGGGGCCTGCGCCATCGCCGCCGTATGGGGAACGGCGAGAAAGACGACGTCGCACGACTCGAGCGGCGCGTCTTCGTGAGCGGAAAACTCGATTTCGGTTACGCCGTGGAAATTCGGGTAAACGTCGGAAATGCGCTTTCCCGCCAACTCGTTCGACGTGGCAGCCGCCAACTCGAACTCGGGATGCCCGAGAATCAACCGCACAGCCTCGATGCCGGCAAACCCGGCAGCTCCGACAACTCCAGCTTTAATGGTCATGCTATTCGCCTCAATTCACAAATTCGATGAATAATCATCGTAAGAAACCGCCCCAACGTTTGCAAGCCGTTCACGGTATAAACCGACTTTTACAAGCGCACACGTCGTAATTCCGATATGAAGACCAAGCCCGCCCGCCATCCCTTTGAGGTCGCCTGCTAGAAGCGCATGGACTCGCGATTCTCCCAATTGAGCAAATCGCTGTCGAACAGGATGCGCTCGAACACCGACGGCTTCATGACGACAAGGCAGTCGTCATCCGAATCCGACACGACGATCGGCTCGTCGATTTCGTAAGCCCTCGACACCAACGTGCGGATGTCGGCGATTGCGCACAACTCTATAGACCCCATGGGTTCCTCCTTCATTCGTTATGACCTTGGAATACCGCAAGCGTAGAGTTGCGCACGCAAACGCATTGGACCGCCGGAACCCCTTAACGCGCGAGGGCGGCGCTTGCTCCGATGTATTGGAGTGGATTATAGCACAGAATAGTACATTTGTTCGTATTATTTTCGGAATTCTGCCCATGGGGCTGAAATAGCCCTTTGACAGGGGCAATCGCATCCCGGCAATCACGTCCCGGCAACCTCGTCCCGAAAATCGCGTCTCGGCGACCGCTCCCCCGAGCAATCGCGCACGGCGACCGTGCGGCATCACGCCGCGAGCATCACGACCAGGCACGCAACCGAAATGAACGGCCCGAAGGGAAGCGCCCTTTCCCGAACTGCAGCGACGCGGCGCTCGCGCAAGGCGAGCACGGCGGCCGCAAGGAGGGCGATGAGGCACGACAGGGCAACGACGGCAAGCCCTTGCGCCCATCCGAAATACAGAGCCGCGACGCAATACAGCTTGAGGTCGCCCCCGCCCATCGACTCGGTGCCCGTCATCCGATTCACGACCCCCGTGAACAAAAGCAGGAACGCCCCGACGGCAACAGTACCCACGAGGCAGTCGAACACGACGGATGCGCCAAGGGCCCCCGAGGCGCACCCGCCGGCCAAATACGCCAACCGCACAGCCGCGGCAAGGGCGAGGCATTCGTTGGGAATGATTCGCATCTCGAGGTCCGTGAGCGACAAGGACAGCAGAATCGCGGCGAAACACCCGAGTTCAAGGAGCTGAACCGAGAACCCGTACCTGAATGCGAGCGCAGCGAGCGCAAGGCACGACGCTCCTCCCGAAACGAGAAACCGGACCCGAGGCCACGCGCCCTGCGCCCCATGGGCCGCCACGTACCGAAACGCCCAATAGCAAGCGAATCCGCCCGCACCCGCGCCGATCAGTCCCGCAAGGACCAGAACGGCCGGAGGTGTGAGCGGATTCGCGAACCCCATCGAACGTGCGCTGCTACCAGGAAATCAGCTCGTAGCCGTCGTCGGTCACGACGATCTGGACCTCCCATTGGGCCGTCGGCTTTCCGTCGGCGGTGCGGACGGTCCAGCCGTTCGGATCGGACATGTCGATTTCCTGGGCTCCCATATTGACCATAGGCTCGATCGTGAAGCACATCCCGGGAACGAGAACCGGACCAGTGCCGGCCTCCTCGTTGAAACCGACCCATGGATCCTCGTGGAATTCGAGGCCGATTCCATGGCCCCCGAACTCGCGAACGACCGTGAAGCCCGCATCGGTCGCGACCTTGTTGACGGCCGCCGAGACGTCACCGAGCCTTCCCCACGGCTTCACGGCGGCAAGGCCCGCCTGGACCGCTTCGCGCGTCGTGTCGACGAGCCGCTTCCATTCGGGATCGACCTCTCCGATGCAGAACATGCGCGAGGAGTCGCTGAAGTACCCGTCCTTGATCGTCGACATGTCAACGTTGACGATGTCGCCCTCTTTCAAGACGTCGTCTTCGCTCGGAATCCCGTGGCACACCACCTCGTTGATCGACGTGCACACGCTCTTCGGAAACCCTTCGTAATTCAAGTCGGCGGGAACGGCGTCGTTCTCGATGCAGTAATCGTACACCCACTTGTCGATTTCCTCGGTCGTCGTCCCCGGGCCGATGTGGGCGGCGACGTAATCGAGCGCGCCGACGTTCACTTCAGCGCTGCGCTTGATTCCCTCGATGTCCATCGGCCCCTTGAGCAGGTCGCGCGGGAGGAGCTCCGCACCCTGCGCGGCAAGTTCCTCGAGGCGCTCGTCGAAGTCCAAGTGACATTTCTTGTATTTCTTGCCGCTCCCGCACCAACACTCGTCGTTGCGTCCGGGCGTAGGCAAACCGTCATAGCTCATGTTGCGCTCCTTGCTCCCAACTATTGTTATCGTTGGTTAACAATATCACAGGTTAGCCTCGTACCTCGGCACCAGTTGCAGCGCAAACCTTCTTGACGAGCTTGGCCTGCGCCTTCTCGACCTCTTCGCTCGTGAGCGTGCGGTCGGCGGCGCGATACGTCAGCGCGTAGGCCATGGACTTCTTGCCCGCTCCGACGCGCTTCTCGTCGCGGTACACGTCGAACAGGCGCACGTCGGCGAGCAGCTTTCCGCCGGCGCTCGTCATGCATTGCACCATTCGCTCGTTCGTGACGTCCTCGTCGACCACGAAAGCCAGGTCCATGTCGACGGCGGGGAACATCGGAACGTCCACGTAGTCGCGCGCGGGACGGCTCGATTTCTGCAAGGCGTCCATGTCGAGTTCGAACGCGACCACGGGCGCTACGGCTTCGTAGGCCTCAACGGCGAGCGGGTGAATCTCGCCCACCCAGCCGAGGACGGTGCCGCCCGAGAGCACCTCGGCGGCCCTTCCGGGCTGCAGATGAGGCGCATCTTCCTCGGACAAGGCGCGGAACCGCACCTTGGGAAGGGCGAGTTCGCGCGCGAGGCTCTCCACGACGCCCTTTCCATCGAAGAAATCGAACGGCGCAGGGGCGGCGTTCCACGACTGGTCGAACATGGCGCCGGCCAGAACGCCCGCCAGCTTCTCCTTCTCCTTCGGGCTCTTGCGACCCTCGTGGGCGAAGAACACCTTGCCCGTCTCGTACAGCTGAACGTTCTTGACGCCATGGGACTGGTTGTAGGCAACCGAGCGAAGCAGCCCGGGAATGATGGACTGGCGCATGATCGACTGCTCGGCGTTCATGGGGTTGATCAACTCGACCGGCATGCCGAGGCCTTCGGTCGACATGCGCAGGCGCTCCATCTCGTTCGGCTCGGCAAACGAGTACGTGGTCGTCTCGTTCAGGCCGCATGCGGTCATCGTGCGGTTAACCTTGCGCGCCAGGAGCTGCGCCTCGGTCAGCGCGCCGACGCGAGCGGGGCTCGCGGGCAACGTCGCGGGGACCAGGTCCATGCCCCACAGGCGCAGGACCTCCTCGTACAAGTCGATTTCGCGCTCGAGGTCGGGGCGGCACGTCGGGGCGACGACGCCCAGAACGTCGGCATCGGCCGTGTCCGCCACTTCGCAGTCGAGGCGCTCGAGGATGTCCACGATATCGGCGCGCGGGATCTCGATTCCCATCATCTGGCAGAAGCGGGGGATGCGGAACTGCAGCTGAATCGGAGACGTCGGCGCGGGGTACACGTCGATGACGCCCGGGCACACGGAGCCGCCGGAAACTTCTGCAAGCAAGGCGGCCGCAGCTGCCGAGTAGTCCAATATGGGATTGTCGTCCACGCCGCGCTCGTAGCGCATCGACGACTCGCTGATCAGGCCGAGGTTGCGGCTCGTGCGGCTCGTGCGGCCATGCTCGAACGTCGCCGCCTCGAGCAGCACCGTGGTCGACTCGTCGGTGATCTCGCTGTCGAGCCCGCCCATGACGCCCGCGAGGCATACGGCGCGCTCGGGCGTGGCGATGACGGTCATGTCGCTCGTGAGCTCGCGTTCCTCGCCGTCGAGGGTCGTGAACTTCTCGCCGTCCGCAGCCGCGCGCACGATGACGTGCGCCTTGCCGTCCGCGGACACGATCTTGTCGTAGTCGAACGCATGCAGCGGCTGACCGTACAGGAACAAGATGTAGTTGGTCACATCGACGACGTTGTTGATGGAACGTGCGCCCGCCGCGGTCACGCGCTCGGCCAGCCATGCGGGGCTCGGTCCGATCTTCACGTTCTTGATGACGCGCGCCGTGTAACGCGCGCAGCGGTCGGGATCCTCGACCTCCACGGTCGCCAGCTCGTCGACGCCCGGCAAGCCGGCGTCTTCCTCGAGCTCGTAAATCGGCAACGTGACGTCGGTGCGGTACATGGCCCCCACCTCGCGCGCCATGCCGACCATGGACAGGCAGTCGGGGCGGTTCGGCGTGATTTCCAGATCGAGCACCGTGTCGGACATCTTCATGTAGTCCGCGAACGGCACGCCGACCGGCGCGTCTTCGGGCAGGATGATGATGCCGTCATGGTCGTTGCCGAGCCCCAGCTCGCGCTGCGAGCAGTTCATGCCGCAGCTCGCGACGCCACGCAGCTTGGACTTCTTGATCTTGAAGTCGCCGGGCAGCACCGCGCCGATCATCGCCGTGACGATATGGTCGCCCTCGTTGAAGTTCTGGGCGCCGCACACGATCTGCAGCGGCTCGGGCGCGCCGTCGGCACCCACGTTGCAGTCGCCCACATCGACCTTGCAGACCCACATGTGGTCGGAATCGGGGTGCGGCTTCTTTTCGATAACTTGAGCGGTGACGATGTGGTCGAATGCGTCGCCCGTCTTCTCGACGCCCTCGACGCCGGTGCCCGTCAGGTCGAGGCGGTCGCAGAACGCCTTCAAATCGCCCGGCACGTCAACGTACTCGCTCAGCCATTTCAAACTTACTTTCATGATGGACTCTTTCTTCAGTAAATTAGAACTGCCTGAGGAAGCGCATGTCGCCTTGCAGCAGCAGACGCAGGTCAGGCACGTTATACTTCAAGCACGCCACACGCTCGACCCCCACGCCGAACGCGAATCCCGAGTAGACCTCGGGGTCGATGCCGCTCATCTCGAGCACGTTGGGGTCAACCATTCCGCAGCCGAGGATCTCGAGCCAGCCCGTGCCCTTGCACATGCGGCAACCCTCGCCATGGCAAACGCCGCACGAGACGTCGACCTCGGCGGACGGCTCGGTGAACGGGAAATAGTGGGCCCTGAAGCGCGTCTCGCGCTCGGGGCCGAAAACGGCCTTGCAGAAGTAGTCGAGCGTGCCCTTTAGGTCGCCGAACGTGATGCCCTTGTCGACGACGAGGCCCTCGATCTGGGTGAACT
>CAMOUE010000015.1 GCA_946626265.1 uncultured Eggerthellaceae bacterium
AGCCCCGAGATGACGCAAGAAGAAATCGACTACTTTGTCGAGCGCATGAATAGCGGGGAAGAGGTTATCGCGGGTTCGGAAGTGCATCGGCTCATGACGGCGGCGTCCGAGCGCGCCATGCGCATCACATCGCGCATGAACGCGCAGTTCGACAGCCTGTCCGATACCCGCGTCCAGCTCGAGAAGCTGTTCAACCGCCCCTTGCCCGAGGGGGTGGGGCTGTTCGTGCCGTTCACGACCGACTGCGGCCTCAATACGCATCTGGGCGAAGGCGTGTTCATCAACGCCGGCTGCCGCTTCCAGGACCAGGGGGGCATTTACATTGGCGACCGTGCGCTCATCGGCCACAACTGCGTGATAGCCACGCTCAACCACAACATGGATCCGGCTAAGCGCGCGAACCTTTTGCCCGCGTCCGTGCGAATCGGCAACGACGCGTGGCTCGGCTCGAACGTCACCGTCTTGCCGGGCGTCACGATCGGCGACGGCGCCGTGGTGGCTGCAGGTGCCGTCGTGACGAAGGACGTCGCGCCCAACACGGTCGTCGGCGGCGTGCCGGCGAAGCTGATCAAGGAGCTGTAATCACGAAGGCGACGGCGAGCAGCACGAGGCCCGCAGCGTCGAATGCGACGAAGCGCGCTATCGAGCCAGCGAGCACTTCGAGGCCGGGTTGCAGAGTTGCGAGGAGCAGGCTCTCTCCGGCGAGTCCGATAACTTGCTGTGCGATAACGACGCCGAACAGCATGCGGTAGCGGGCGGGTCGCGCGATGATGGGCGGGTAGGTGGCGTTCCACATGAGGAAGCATATGCCCACGGTACGCACCATGACTTCGGCCGAAGCTCCTTCGACCTGGTAGGCGCCCGTGTAGGCGCCAGGCCACAGTATGAACTGCAACGCGCATTGCACGTTGATCAGGAACACGAGCGCGATGAGGGCCCGCGCAATCCAAATGCGCTTATCGATCCGTGATGCCATGCGCGGCCTTCCGGGGAAATGCGCAGCGGCACATGCGGCAGAGCAGGTGGGATGTAGCCGCTATCCGCATTGTTCGCAGTAGAACCCGAGCTTGCGGGCGTTTTCGTACGAGTCGCCTTCGGGGTGGGCGAGCGCCTCTGCGAGCGCGAGCATCTCGGGCGTTGCGATTGCCTTGCCGTTTTCATCGCGACCGGGGCGCGCGAGGGGGCGTTTGGCGCGTTCGTCAGCTGTTTTGGCGGATTCGTTGTCGCGGTTCGTCATGGTTTCATCCGTTCCGTCGTGGCCGTCGGATTTAGCTTTCCCGCTGGGAGAGCTCGGCCGTATGTAGTGGTTCGTAAACGGGCCGTGGGCCCGAGAGGTCAGAGTGGAAGAGCGTCACGCGATCGACGACGCCCCTGCCCGTGGTCGGCATGGGGAGCGCGCCGCTCGTCAGGTCGGCTTTTCGCATGAGCGTGACATGCGCTTTGAAGGATTTCTCGTCGAAGTCGAATCCGCGTGTGCGCAGCCCCTCGCGTACCGAGGCGGCCAGCTCGGGAAGCGCGCCTTGTTCGCCGAGTCCTTGCCAGAGCGTGGCGGAGCTCCGCTTTCCGAAGCTTCCGAGCGGGCCGAGCCCGACTTCGAACGCGGCAAATTCCTGGCAGGCGACGTCGACCGCGTCTGCTATCGCGTCGATGCGGCCGGCGTCGACCTCCCCCAGGAACGCGAGCGTCATGTGAAACGAATCGGGCGCCACGTAACGTCCCTTTACGGCGCCGCGCAGCCGGGCCGATGTTTCGGCCAAGGCCTCTTGGAGGTTCTCGGGCAGCTCGGCCGCGACGAACAATCTCATGGGCACCCCTTTCCGGCAGTGAGTCGGCCTCCCTGTTGCCTCGACCCATTGTATATGAGTTGAGGTAACAGGGAGACTGGCTCACCGACTCATCGCCGATTCGTCTAGCAACCGAGCAGGCGCGTCAGGTTGGGGGCGTTCTGCTCGAGGTTGCTCAGCAGCCCGAGCCCGCCCGAGGGCGAGATTCGGTTCGCGAACGCGAGCTTGGCGATAGGGCCGACGACGAAGAAATTCACGAACAGGGCCATGGGCGTCACGACGGGCAACGTCGTGGCGTAGTGAATGAGGAAATCGGTGGGGCCCATGATGAGCAACGTGGCGATCGCGCACATGATGGGAGCCATGCAGCACACGTTGAGCACGGTCATGGCCACGCCTCGCGCAACGCCTTCGAAGCGGCTGAACACGAGCTTGGGCGCGAGCTTGTTCACAATCGGCGCGCCGATGAACGTGCGCACGAGAAACGCCAGGCAGAACATCAGCGGGTAGAGCCAGTGCGAGTTCACGAGGAAATCGAGTCCCGTGTTGCGCAAGCCGTTGATCGTGACCATGAACGTCACCATGCCGCCCACCATGAGGACCTGGAAGATGGTGGCCCCGTTTACACTCTTCGGAACGGGGACGGTGCCGCGCAGGCAGTCTCGGTAGGTGAAGCGCCGTTGCTCCTCGAGTGTCTTTTCTGCTGCGTTGCTGAATTCAACCATGTCTTCTTCTACCTCTTCTTTCGTATAAGGCCAGCAAGGCATAAGGGGGTCCCATGCAGCTGACCTGTCGGTAATCGAGTGCAAGACGGCCTAAGACCGCCTGGCCCTTCGCTCGTATTCGATTTGCCTGGGTGAATGTGCTTCTCGAAACTGGCTACGTACTCGTCTTTTCACCAGTAACTCTATCTACGAGATATGCAGACGCCGTGAATGTGGAGCGGAATCCATCTTTCCCGTGGGTGGGTCGGCCAGTGAGCCGAGGTAACAGGGAGGCCGACTCACTGGGAGGCTCGCTCGATTTCGGCGCGCACCGCGTCGAGGAAGACTTGCGCCTGCCGGGTGGGCAGCGTCTTGCGCCATACGAGTCCGTGCTTCGACTCCATGCGCGGCTCGAGGGGCACGAACACGAGGTCGGACCCGCCGCCCGCAGACGACACGAGCAGCTCGTCGTAGGCGAATGCGATCCCGAAACCGTTGCGTATGAGCCACTTGGCGTTCATTCCCAAGCTGTACGTCGCCACCACGTCGACTTCGTCCGCATAGGCTCCGAGCCAATCGTGCAGTGGGCCTACTTTCGTTCCCTGGCGCGAAGTTATGGTCCGTCTCCCCGCCACGTTCTCGGGATGGATGGCCTTTCGCTGCGCGAGGGGGTCGGACTTCAACATGACCACTCCCCAGATATCGTTGTCGGGCAGCTCGAGCACGTTCATGTCGACATGCGGCTGGACTTCGCATTCGAGCAGGAAGTCGTACTGACCCCGCACGAGCCCGTCGATGAGGTCGGCCGTGGTGCCGCTGTACATTTGGAAATCGATTTCCGGGTATTGCTCGCGCACGTGCATCATGGCCCGTGCCAGCAGGCTCATCGCCTTCGTCTCGCCGGCGGCTATGTGGACGCTCCCCGATACCGTCTTTGCCGGGAGCTTGATGTCGAGCTCGGCCTTCTCGGCCAGATCCACGATTGACTCGGCATAGGAGTACAGCATGGCGCCGTGCGCCGTCAGCTCGACGCCGCCGTGGTTGCGCGTGTACAGTTGCCGCCCGAGTTCGCGCTCGAGGTCGGCCAGTTGTCTCGACAGCGTAGGCTGGGTGACGTGAAGCCGTTTCGCCGCGTTCGTTATATTGCCTTCCTGGGCTACTGCCAGGAAATACTTCAACGTTCTCAGTTCCATGGACCCCGCTCCTGCCGTTTCTTCGCTCCTGAAAAGCGTCATGCCTTTTAAGCATGAATCGATTTTCATTATAGGTATTAGCTATTGCAAGGCAACCTTTCTATGCTGTTCCCAGGTTTTACCGAAGGATGAGGAGAGGGAGGAAACCGATGTCTCTACTGGACAAGAGC
This sequence comes from uncultured Eggerthellaceae bacterium, assembly GCA_946626265.1. GTDB lineage: Bacteria > Actinomycetota > Coriobacteriia > Coriobacteriales > Eggerthellaceae > UBA9715. The sequence continues at coordinate 3,852 of CAMOUE010000015.1, forward strand.
ATCAAGAGGCGCGACTTCCTGCGCGCAAGCGCGGGGGCGGCAGCGGCTGCGGCCGCCTTCACGGCAGCGGGCACGATGAAGGCCCATGCCGACGAAGCGCATGCCGGCTACGACGAGGTCGCGCACGATGCCCAGATCACGGGCGGGGAAGGCGAGTGGGTGCCCATCCACTGCCACCAGAACTGCAATCAGATGTGCCTGAACATGGGCTACGTCGTCGACGGCGTGGTCGTGCGCCAGAAGACGGACGACTGGCACGAGGACAGCTTCGACTGCCCGCAGCAGCGCAGCTGCCTGCGCGGCCGCAGCCTGCGCCAGCAGGTCTACAATGCCGACCGCATCAAATATCCCATGAAGCGCAAGAACTGGCATCCGGGCGGCGGCGAGAACGCGCACGGCGAGCTGCGCGGCAAGGACGAGTGGGAGCGCATCACGTGGGACGAGGCGCTGACCTACGTTACCGACGAGCTCAAACGCGTCTACAAGGAATACGGCGAGACCGCAGTCGTCGTGAACGGCTGGCGCTGGGCTCCGGGCACCGCGATGTTCCCGCATATCGGCGGCGCCATCTACAATACCGAGACCGAGAGTTTCGGCAACTGGGCGTTCCAGACCGAGGCGCTCGGCATGTACAGTTGGGGTGACCATCCCGACATCATGATGGCCCCCGACAAGTACGACCTGCCCAACGCCGACACGATCGTCCTGTACGGATGCAACCCGGCATGGGCCACGCACTCGAGCATGTACTGGCTGAAGAACGCCAAGGACGCCGGCGTCGATTTCGTGTTCGTTGGCCCCGACTACAACGTGACGGCAGCTACGCTCGACTGCCGCTGGGTGCGCGTGCGTCCCGGCACCGATACCGCCTTCCTGCTGGGCGTCATCTACGAGATGATCCGCCTGGACGACGAGCGCGGCGACGTCATCGACTGGGATTTCGTCCGCGAGCGCACCGTGGGCTTCACGGCCGACACCATGCCCGACGATGCCAAGACCGATGAGAACTACCGCGATTACATCCTGGGCAAGTACGACGGCACGCCGAAGACTCCCGAGTGGGCGAGCGAGATCAGCGGCACGCCGGTCGAGGACATCACCTGGTACGCCGAGCTCTGCGGCAAGAACAACAAGGTCGTCCTGCTGCACAGCTACGCCGCGAGCCGTTACCTGGGCGCCGAGAACCTGTCCCAGGCGTTCATGACCGTCGGCGCGCTCGGCGGCCACTACGGCAAGTCCGGCCACGGCTGCGCGGCCATCTACACGTGGGACGCCGGCGACTCGGGTTACCGCATCATCACTCAGTCGAACAACCCCATCTACGGATACATCGACGCGCTTGCCGCCGCGCCCGCGAAGCCCAACATCTGCATCGAGGGCAACAGCTGGTGGAGCTCGCTCGAAGAGGGCAAGTACATCTCCACGTCTGCCGGCCCCTACGATGCCGGCAGCTCGCCTGCGGACGACCCGACGAAGCTGCGCGCGAACACCCCGACCTACCATGAGGCCAAGGAGATGCCCGTCAACCCGCGCATCCTGTTCGCGACCTGCAGCAACTTCATGCAGACGCGTGGCAACCTGAGCACGGCCATCAAGGTCATGCGCGCCGCCGACGCCTGCTTCAGCTTCGAGATCAAGCTGTCGCTCACGGCCCAGTTCGCCGACATCATCATGCCGGTGTGCACCCATTGGGAGGGCAACGACGACGAGTCGTGGGGCGAGTTGTCGTGGCCGAGCGCTTTTGGCGACGGTAACGGCCAGAAGCAGCGCAAGGACGCGCTGCTTGCCTGGAAGCCCCTCGTCAAGCCCATGTACGAGGCGCGCGAGGAGAAGCGCGTGTGCCGCGAGATCATGGAGCGCATGGGCGCCGACCCGAACCTGGCGTACCCCGTCGACAACTACACCCAGTGGCTCGGCTACTTCCTGGGCAAGCGCGTCTTGAACGCGGATCTCACCAAATGGGAGCCGGTCATCACCTGGACCGACGCCGACAACAAGAAATACCATGCGAATTTCCCCACACAGCAGGGCAAGGTCGGTTTCGACGAGTTCATGGCGAATGGCTCCTACGTCGTCGAGCGCTCTAAGGACGATAAGCGCAACTACGTCGGCTACCGCGACGACAAGCTGGGCATCGGCGAGGACGACGAGTCGGTCGTCGTGGCGGACACCGCTTGGCCGCGCCCGTCGATGAGCGGCAAACTCGAGATCTACTGCCAGTTCAAGGCCGATAACGTCAATCGCATCGGCTTGAACGACGAGCCCATCAAGCCCTACGCGAACTACTTCGTTCCGCGCCGCGGCTATCAGGAAACGTTCGTCGACGGAAAGATCGGCGGCGAGAAGGCGGCTTACCCGCTGCAGGCGTACACGCCCCACTACATGCGTCGCGCCCATACATGTTACGACAACATGCCCTGGACGCAGGAGGCGTTCCGCAACCCCGTGTTCATGAACGCGCAGGATGCGGCCGACCGCGGGATCAAGGCCGGGGACACGGTCATGTGCTACAACGACTTCGGCAAGATGCTGCGCAAGGCCCAGCCCATGCAGGGCATGATGCCGGGCGCGGTAGCCATCCCCCACGGCGTGCACTCGGTGTTCGACGAGTCGGGAGACGAGGTCATCGACCGCGGCGGTTCCGAGCAGATGCTGTCCGACGGCACTCAGTCGAACTACTTCCCGCAGGTCGACGGCTACAACAGCCTGCTGATCGAGATCAAGAAGTACGATGGCAAGCCGCTTGAGGAAGACTTCGAGCGCGGGCCGTTCCTGGCCAAGGGCGTCGATGCGGACGGCACGTCGGCATACTACGCCGACAAGGCCGTCATGTACGCCGAGAAGAACTAGAGGGGGATTTCGAGATGACTTTGGGTTTCTACGTCGACATGACGCGCTGCATCGGCTGCCGCACCTGCCAGGTGGCCTGCAAGGACCGCCACGATTTGCACGAGGCGGGTCCGCGCCCGAGGCGCGTCGAAACGTTCGAATGCGGCTCGTATCCGGATGTGGCGATGTTCCACCATGTGATGAGCTGCAACCACTGCGACGATCCGGCATGCGTCAAGGGCTGCCCGACGGCGGCGTTGCATAAGGACGACGAGGGCATCGTCGTGCATGACGACACGAAATGCGTCGTGTGCCGCAACTGCATGAGCGTGTGCCCCTACGGCGCGCCGCAGTACGACGAGGTCGCCAAGATGATCGTCAAGTGCGATTCGTGCAAGGACCTGCGTGCCGCCGGCAAGCCGCCCGTATGCGTCGCCGCCTGCCCGATGCGCGCCATCGATTTCGGCGAGCTGGACGAGCTGCGTGCGAAATACGGCGACGACCTGGTTAACGAGCTGCCGTACCTTCCCACGGCGAGCTGGACGCGCCCGAACGTGCTGTACAAGGCGTCGGAGGGAGCGAAGCGCAACGACTTCGCGGCGGTGACTCTGTAGGCATTGGGGCGGTCAAAAGGCAGTTCCTTCTGACGAACCCCAGATACGATGGATGACGAACGGAAACGATGATGGAGAAAACGGAACAAATGCAGGACGTCTTGCAGCTCGAAGCGCTGACGTTGTCCCGCGCCTATCTGTACACGCTGTTCCACAAGCTGTTCGGCGGCGCTCCCGACGAAGACGTGCTCGACGCGTTGCTTGGCCCCGTGACGGCCGACGTGGTAGATGAGTACTCTGCGGCAAGCGAAGAGCTCCAGGCGTTCGGAGGTTTTCTCGAGTCGCTGCGCGATGTCGTTCGCGCGGGGCTCCTCGACAACGCGAAAGACGAGTACACGCGCGTGTTCGTCGGGCCGCTCGCCCTTCCGGCCTCGCCGTACGAGTCTCCCTATACGGGGGCTCACGACATGGCGACGTTCCAGCAAAACACGCTCGACGTGAGGGCGATCTACAGGAGCTGTAACTTGCGCGTGCGTCGCGAGCAAGCCGTGCCCGACGACCACGTTGCGCTCATGTGCGCGTTCGCGGCCGAGGTCTCGAAGAGAGCCCTGAAAGCGCTTCGCTCGGGCGACTACGACGGCTTTTCCGCCCTGTTGCGCGAACAGCATTCGTTTGCGACCGCCCATTTGGCCAACTGGCTGGGCGTGTATGCGACGGGCGTCCGAAACTCCAAGGCGGGCTCACAAGCCGTGATGTACCCGCAGCTCCTCGAAGCGCTCGATGCTTTCGTCCGCTCTGATGTCGAGTTCTTGGCAGAGTCCGCTTACTGGGCCGAAAGCCAGGAGGCGCCCTCGGAGCGGCCGTCTGACTGCGCGCCGGAGCTCGCCGACGCGCAATCGGCGCTCGACGCGCTCGAACAGCTTCGCCCGTTCGGCATCCAAGACAACGAACTTGTCCCTGCAAACTAAGCTATAGGATGGTTGATACACATGATCTCTGAATTCCCCTTGATGGTCTTCACCGTGCTCACGGGCATAGCTGCCGGTGCGTACGTCGGAGCCGCGTTGTTCCCCAAGAAGGGCGAAGACGCCAAGCCGTGGCTGTTCCCGCTTATCGCGTTGATCCTCGTCGCCGTCGGCGGGCTGTCCGCCATGGGACACCTCGGCCGCCCGGCCATGGTGCTCAACGTGCTCAACAACCCCACGTCCTCCTTGACGATGGAGGGTATGACGTCCGGCCTGCTCGCCGTCGTCGCAATCGTCGACATGGCGCTGGGCTTCTCGAAGAAGCAGGCTAACCGCGCCGTTCGCATCGTGGGTGCCGTGGTGGGCGTCGTCTGCATGTGCGTGGTGACGATGGCGTACGCGACGAGCTACGGTAACGTCGCATGGACTGCGGCCCCGACCTACCCCCTGTTCATCCTCGGCGACCTCGCGACGGGCGTGGCCCTCTGGATGGCGTTCGCCGATATGCCCAACAAGCCGCTCGCGTCTACTTCGGCGGTGCTGAGCCTGCTGTTTGCGGCCGTGCTCGTCTGGCAGGCGGTTACGTTCGCGGGTCTCTCGCAGCCCGGCATGGGCCAAATCGTCGCAGGCGCGGTCTTTGCGCTCGCCGGAGCGGTGGGCGCGTACGCCACGGCTTCCACCAAGCTCTGGAACACCGCGGGCAAGGTGGTGTTCGTGCTGCTCGTCATCGCCCTCGTGCTCTCGCGCTACGGCTTCTACATGGCAAGCATAATCTAGCTGCACCTTGGCGGCGCGAAACGCCGCCATCCCTCTACTCCCCGGGGGCCGCCGAGCAGTCGGCGGCCCCCGGCGTTTTGCGCGGTCCGCTCGCGAGGTTTCGGCTTGCGGCGATTCGGGCCGCGGAGGCTCGCCCGCAAGTGGCTCGCCTAGAGCGGCTTGTCCGAGAGCGCGCGGTGCACTTCGCCATCGCCGAGCTCGAGCACGCGCACCTCGTCGCCGGCACGCACGATACCCGGCTCGACGACCCACCCGAAGATGCCCTCGCGCGGGAAGATGCAATCGCCGGCGAGATAGTAGATTGCACAGCGCGTATGGCAGACCTTGCCGATTTGCGAAACCTCGACGGTGGCCGTGCCGACTTTCAGGCGCGTGCCGAGCGGCATCCCCTTGATGTTGATGCCCTGGGTCGTGATGTTCTCGGCGAAATCTCCAAAGCCTACGTCCAAGCCGTGGTCGCGCGCGACCTGAATCGATTCCTCGGCCAGGAATGACACCTGACGATGCCAATCGCCGGCATGTGCGTCGTCGGCGACGCCGTAGTCGCTCACGAGCTCGATAGAGCCTGACGTGGCCGGTTTCTTGCGCGTCCCTTTGCGGGCGGACGTGTTCACCGAGAGCACCCTGCCCACGTCGCCTTCCTTGGGTGCCGGCCCTTGGTCGGATTCCATCAGGGGGTTGTCGATGCCGAGGTCCTCGGCGAGCGCTTTGGCCGTCTCGTTCTCCTTGATTTCAGGTTTGATTTTTGCGCAATCGGCGCTGACGTCAGTCATCCGTTGCACCTTTCTCTGGGGCGACGTAGCGGCTGCCACCTCGCTACGCCCGGTGCAAGGATAAGGTCTCGCGCTCCGCTGCACGACGGAAGGGCCTTGAGGCACGCGAGTAATACTTGGCGCAGAATATTCTAACAGAAAACACTTCGAGGGCAAGTGGCTGCGGGTCCTGAGCATCTGGGTTCGGGGGGTGGAAGCGGTTTTCTGGGCAGCTTCGTGGTGCGCGATGCGGCCGAGCATATTCCGACGAGCATCGTGCGACCGGCGCAAATCGTGGGCGACGCGGAAACCGGTTTCGTAGCCACGTTCAACACGCTGTACTACCCTCTGAAATTGTACCTGAAGGGCCAGCTTCCCGTGATTCCTGTATCCGCCAGCCAGAAGCTCAACATGGTGCCGGTCGATTATGTTTCGCGTATCGTCGTGCGCGCGTTGCTCGATTCCAACAAGGCGTGGCGCATGCCGCACGGCGACATCATGAGCATCATGATCAAGATGGCCGATGCTTCGATCGGCTCGTATGACGGGCGTGCGTTCGACAAGCCGCTCATCGATTCGGATTGGGAGACGATAGCGCGCGCGGTCGACGTGTCCTACGAGGTGCTCGAGGCTATGAGCGTGTCGCGCGCCTCGCGGCGGCGAGCGCGGGATAGCGCGTTTAAAGCCTCAGGCCGGGAGCCTCGATATCCCCGGCTAAACCTTACACGTCGGCGGATTCGCCGGCGCGGCGTTCGCGGTCGGCGGAAGCCGATCGGATGAGCCCCGCGACGATGCCGAGGACCGTGACGGACAGGTACACGCAGAGGACCGTGACGAACGGGATGGGCGTGATGCCCATGAGCAGGACCTCGAACGTCTCGTACGCGGCTTGGCCGGCTGCGAACAGAGACACGATGAAGCCGCCGTTGTTCATAATCGGCGCTCCGTCGAGGTTGAACGCCGCCATGAGGGCCCCCACGACGATGAAGGCGATGAGCAGGACGGGAACCGGCGCCTTCGTGGCGAGCAGGATGGCTTCCGCGACGAGCGCTATGAGGCCGCCGACGACGAACGCGAGCAAGGTGTCTGCGAGCGCACCCATCTGGGCCGCCTCGAACGAGAGCTCGAGCGATCCGTGGGTGGCATAGAACAGGATGGCGCTCAACGCGACCGAGACGAGCGCCCCCGTGCCGAGCACGCGCAGGGGGAGGCCCGCGCCCGCCTTCGCGGCGGCGCCTGCGCTTCCCGTCTTCATCCTCGTGCCGAACGTCACGCCGCCGATCGCGATCACCATGCCGCTAATCGGGATGGTGACGCCCATGGTGGTGTATTCTTCGAGCTTCGACGAGGCGCCCGTAACGAACAGCGCGAGGCCGAGCACGCCCATAGTCACCATGGTGAGTGGATTCACGAGCGCGTTGCCCTGTCCGAGGGCGGCGCTCCAGGCGAAGATGAACAGCTGTCCGGCGACGCTGAACAATCCGCCGAGCAGAAATGCGTGGGGCAGGCTTGTCTTAGGTTCTTTCATAAGCGGTCTTCCTTCTCAATCGGTGCGGTAATCGTATCAACGACGCCCGCTTTCCAATCCCGTTGTTGTATTGAAACGCGCGCCCTTTGGCTTAAGGCTTTGTGCCTGAAATCGCAAAAGACCAGGAAAACGCCTAATACTTCCGTACTGATGGCCAAAATGGCGTCATATCTACGTCCTGAAAACCCACTCTCCATTACCCATGGGGGATTCCGTCGCGCGGTGCGCACGTAGAGTGGTCGCATCGGAATTGTGTGGCTTGGACGCGTAGTCACTTCCCCGTACAGATCATGAGTGTGCGGGAAGAGGGCGGAGTGAGTACATCAAGGCCGAAAAGTCAGACTGACGAGAATCGAGAGGAGAGAGCATGTCTGAAACGACAGTCGAGTACATCTGGGGGGAGACGAACGGCAAGAAGTACAAGCGTGGTTCGCGCCTGCCGAAGGCCGAGAACCCGGCTCCTGCCGCAAAGACCCCCGATGTTCCTTGGACGTGGGAAGAGGACGGCATGACCGTCATCCGTGGCACGGCGCGTTCGGCACCGGGCTGCCACAACGTGTGCGGCATTCTGTCTTACGTCAAGGACGGCAAGCTGGTCAAGGTCGAGGGCGACCCCGAGGATCCCTACAACCAGGGTCGTCTGTGCAGCCGCTGCCTGTGCATCCCTGATTACGTGTACAGCCCCGAGCGTCTGCAGTACCCGATGAAGCGCGCCCGCGAAGACCGCGGCAAAGATAAATTCGAGCGCATCACCTGGGACGAGGCCTACGACATCATCGTCGAGAACTTCAAGCGCATCGCCGATGAGTACGGCGTCGACAAGATCGCCTGCTGCCAGGGCACTGGCCGCGACATCCACCAGGTCACCCGCGTGAACGCCTCCATGGGTTCCCCGAACGAGGGCGTTCCGTACTTCGCCGGCAACTCCTGCTACCTGCCGCGCATCGCGTCGATGGCCTGCATGTTGGGCGACCCGTGCGTCATGGACTGCTCGCAGTTCCTGCCGCAGCGCTACGACGACCCGCGCTACGTCGTCCCCGAGTACTGCATCATCTGGGGCCATCAGCCCTTCTACTCCAACGCCGACGGCTTCTACGGTCACTGGATCACCGACCTCATGAAGCGCGGCATGAAGGTCGCCGTCGTCGACCCGCAGCTCACCTGGATCGCCGCCAAGGCCGGCGAGGACTGGCTGCAGGTCCGTCCCGGCGGTGACGGCGCGCTTGCCATGGCCATGCTGAAGGTCATCTGCGATGAGAAGCTCTACGACGAGGAATTCTGCGACCTCTGGGTCTACGGTCTCGAGGCCGTGTGCGAGCGCGTCGCCGAGATGGACCTCGACGATCTGTGCGAGAAGGCCTGGGTCGCCAAGGAAGACGTCGTCCGCGTGGCCCGCACCTACGCGACCAGCAAGCCCACTGCAATCCAGTGGGGCGTTGCGCTCGACCAGCAGACCGGCGGCCAGCAGGCTGCCCACGCGATCACCGCGCTGTGGTGCATCACCGGCAACCTCGACGTGCCGGGCGGCAACGTCATCGGCCAGTCCTGCTGGGGCATCGACCAGCCGAACTGGGTCGGCACCTGGGACTACGACGAGCTCATGACCCCCGAAGAGGCCGCCAAGCGCATCGGCATCGAGCGTTACCCGATGTTCGCCGTCGGCTTCAAGAACCTCTCCTCCAACGCCACCATCGAGGCGTGGCAGCGCGGCGAGATCCCCATCCGCGGTGCCTACTTCGTCACCAACAACTTCCTGGCCACCATGGGCGCGCAGGCGATCACCCAGCTCGAGTGGTACAAGCAGCTCGAGTTCGCGGTTGTCCAGGACCTGTTCATGACCCCGACGATGATGGCCCTGGCCGACGTCGTCCTGCCGGCAGCCACCTACGAGGAGCGCAACGGCTTCGGCGGCCTGAACCCGTACCGCATCTCCTGCATCAACAAGGCCATCGAGCCCGTCGGCGAGACCAAGGCCGACAACACGATCTTCCTGGAGCTCGGCAAGCGCCTCGTCGAGGCCATCAAGCCCGAGAACGCCGACATCGGATGGCCGTGGGACTCCGTCGAGGAGATGTGGGATTACGCTCTCGAGGACGGCGGCTTCACGTGGGAAGAGCTGCGTGAGAGCACGTGGAAGTACCCCGAGTTCGAGTACCGCAAGTACGAGAAGGGCCTGCTGCGCCCGGACGGCCAGGTGGGCTTCTCCACCGAGACCGGCCGCGCCGAGATCTACTCGATGGTCTTCCATCACACCTCCTGGTCGGGTCTCGACCCGCTGCCCAGCTACGTCGAGCCCGTCGAGTCGCCGTACAGCGCGCCCGAGGACGTCGAGGAGTACCCGCTCATCGTTTCGTCCGGCGCCCGCGTACCGCACTTCTTCCACTCCGAGCAGCGCCAGATTCCGAAGCTGCGCGCCCTGCATCCGGACCCCCTGTGCTGGATTCACCCGGATACCGCTAAGGAATACGGCATCGAGGACGGCGAGTGGTTCTGGCTCGAGAACAAGCACGGCAAGTGCAAGTACAAGGCCCACTACGACATCGGCCGCGACCCGCGCGTGCTCATGTGCGAACACGGCTGGTGGTTCCCCGAGCGCAAGGATCAGGCCGAGGAGAACACCGAAAACGAGATGGACGGTCTGTTCGGCGTGTTCGAGTCGCAGATTAACAACCTGGTCCCGTTCGATGCTGGCGTCTCCGGCTTCGGCTCGAACTACAAGGCCATGATGTGCAAGATCTACCGCGACGGCGACCAGGCCTAAGGTGAGAGGGGATTTCGAAATGACTATGCAAGGCATTTTGGTTGATGTGAACTACTGCACCGGTTGCGAAGCTTGCGTGCTGGCCTGCCAGCAGGAGCTCGGCTACACCGAGAACGAGTTCGGCATCAAGGTTCAGAAATTCGGCCCGTGGCAGATCGAAGAGGGCAAGAAGCACTACCAGTACGACTTCCTGCCGTACTTCACCGAGTGGTGCGACTTGTGCGCGGAACGCACCGGCAAGGGCAAGAAGCCGAGCTGCGTGCAGCATTGCCAGGCGCAGTGCCTCGAGTGGGGCCCCGTCGACGAGCTCGCGAAGCAGATCGACAGCCCGAAGAAGATTCTCTTCCCGATCAAGGAAGCGTAAAGCCGTTCGGCAAGCACTTAGGTTCTACCGGGGAAGGCCGCAAACCCAGTCGTAGCGGCCTCCCCCGAAAAGACAACCACGTCCCGCAGAAAGCGGGGCAGATGGACTCCCAAGGCTGGGAAGCGGGCCATCAGAGAGAGGAATGATAGTTATGCCTACAGCAGATATCGTCGAGCGTCTCGCGAACATTGACGTGCGCGCCCCCCGTGAGTTCAGCCACACCGTGCCCGAGTGGGCCAAGGAGAACGGCCGCATCGACTGGCGCGTCCGCAACTCCGAGAACATGAAGAAGATGAAGGCTGGCGAGGTCACCCCCATCTACGAGAAGTAACCCAAGCGGTTCAGACTAGGCGCCTGCCGCCCGACCCGCCCAGGGCGGCATGGCGAATCCACGGGGCGGGAGTGGTGGCTTACCCCGTCGTTACTGGTGAACACCGGACCCTGCGAAGAGGACATTCGCGACCGATACGTCCGGTTTCGAGATTTCCTAAGGAGGAAACACATGGCAGAAGCAAAGAAGCAAAGGGTTATCGACGACAACATGCACTTTTTGCCGACGGACCTTTTCACCAACCAGAAGGTGCTCAACGGCTTCCTGTATTCCGCGCCGATCACCATGGGCGTGAAGGCCTATCTGGACAAGACGCCTGACGGGACCAAGAACCAGGTCGTTCTCGCCACCGATTCCGGCGAGGAGATCCTGAACTACGTCGAGGGCGACTACACGCTCGAGACCAAGATCCAGGCCATGGACGACGCCGGCGTGGACGTCGCCATGCTGCGCATGCCGGTGTGGCAGGAGTGGCTGCCGCTCGAGATCTGCAAGATCGTCAACGACCAGGCTGCCGAGATGTGCAAGCGCTCCGAGGGCCGTCTCGTCGCAAACGCCGTCGTTCCGCCCTACGGCCGTCCCGAGGACATCGCGGAGCTGAAGCGCTGCGTCGAGGAGCTCGGCATGATCGGCGTCCAGTTCGCCTGCGCCTACGGCAACAAGTTCCTGGACGACGAGCTGTTCGCGCCCATGATGAAGGTCCTCAACGAGATGAAGCTCCCGGCCGTCGTGCACCACACCCCCGGCCAGAACTGCTTCCAGAACTTCGAGGAGTACACGATCATGCGTCGTGAGTTCGGCCGCGTCACCGTCCAGGCGACTGCCGTCGGCCGCGAGGTCTACTCCGGCATGTTCGAGAAGTACCCGAACCTGATCTTCGTGCACACGATGCTCGGCGGCAACTGGTTCGGCCTTCGCGAGCTGCTCGCGCCGCATAAGTCGACGAAGAAGAAGGAGGCCATGAACCGCCTCGCTTCCAACGTCGGCCGCGACGAGTACGAGGAGTTCCTGAAGAACAACATCTACTTCGACGCTTGCCATCCGATGTCCTGGGGCAAGGACCAGCTCGAGTGCGCCGTCAAGACCTGCGGTGCCGACCACATCCTGCTCGGCTCCTCCTTCCCGGTCTTCTACGAGTGGCTCGCCCGCTCCGTCGAGACGATCAACGGCCTGGACATCACCGAGGAAGAGCGTGACCTCATCCTGGGCGGCAACGCCGAGCGCATCTTTAAGATCTAAGGTTTCAAATGGGCCGTCGAGTTGTTTCGGCGGCCCGTCGGCGGGGCGGGGAAGTCACCCGTCCCGCCAAGCGAGGGTGTTGCGCATTGCTTGCTGACGATTTGGAGGGAATCGATGCGCAGCGCCCTCTAACTCGACAAGACGATGGTCGTCTTGCGTAGTCAAAGAAAAGGGGAAAGAAAAATGGCAAATCCTAACGCGGGCGCACCGCAGAAGACACCGGCTTACGCATGGCCGTGCCTCTTCGCATCGCTTTTCATCGCCGTAACGCTCGTTTGGGAGTGGCAGTGGATGCCTGGCGTCACTGGCGGTGTCGCCACGAAGTGGTTCCTGTTCAACAACCCTGACATTCAGGGCATGTTCGGGTTCAACCCGGCAGAGCTCCAGGGCGAGGCCCTGGGCGCCTGGTTCGGCCAGAACCTCGGCCGTACCATCGGCGTCGTCATGGGCAACTCGATGAGCTGGGTGCCGATCGGCGCCATCATCATGGCGTTCCCGACGACGTTCCTGGTTCAGAAGATCGGCCCGAAGTGGGCGTCCCTCATCGGCGTGTGCATCGCCGTCATCGGCGCAATCGTCACGACGATGTGCTTGACCGGCAGCTGGACCGGCTACCAGGTTGGCCGCTTCATCTTCGGCCTGGCCCTTGCCTGCACCATCGTTTCCGGCCCGACCTGCGTGTCCATCTGGTTCCCGGGCGCTACCCGCGGCCGCGCCATGGCCATCTGGTCCACGTGGGCCCCGATCGGCATCTTCACCGTCAACATGTGGGGCGGCAACGTCCTCGACCTGTGCGGCGGCAACATCGTCACGCTGAACTACGTGTGGATCGCCCTCATGGTCATCGCCGGCCTCATCTTCCTGTTCGTGTTCCGCGAGCCGCGCGGCGACGAGGTGTCCGAGGTTTCGCCCGAGCGCAAGAGGCTCCGCGATGTCCTCCCGTACTTCAAGAGCCGTCAGCTCTGGTCCCTCATCATCCTGTTCGCCATCTTCAACTACATGAACTACGCGTTCTCGCAGTACCTGAAGACCTGGCTGGCCATGGACGTCGCTTCCGGCGGCATGGGCTGGGAAGCCGGTCCCGCGGGCCTCATCGGCGGCATCCTCTGCGCATGCGGCATCCTCGGCCCGATCGGCGGTTGGATCATGGACAAGCTGCCGCGCGACAAGAAGTGGATCGCCCCGCTGCTCGGCATCATCTCGCTGACGCTGTGCATGCTGCTCTCCTTCAGGGCAAACACCCCGATCTTCGCTCTGTACGCCCTGTTCTTCTGCATCGGCAACATGTTCCTCAACGGCTGCTGCCGCCCGATGGTCCCGACGTACGTGTTCAAGGGCGGTGCCACCGCAGTCGCCTTCGGCCTGTCGTTCCTGACCTGCGGTCAGTACCTCGGCCAGATCCCGACGTCCTACGCGTTCCAGTACGGCACTGCTGCCGGCATGTCCTACAGCGACATCATGATGATGTTCTTCGTGCCCGTAGGCGTTGTGGGCATCATCTTCGGCCTGCTCATGAAGCCGTCTGCGCCGAAGGGCGAAATCGCTGAAGCCGGCGGAAAGCCCGAAGGCAAGTAGCAAGTAGTCCCGCGCATTTGCGCTCGACAAGCACCACGCGACAAGGGCCGTCCGTTCGGGCGGCCCTTTTTACGAAAGTGCGGCTTTCGTAGTATGGTGGTTGGCCTTGTGAAAGGGGATGGAACTTGGACGAAGAGAAAAGGCGTGCAGTTGGCGGGCTGGACGGCGAGCTGGGTCTTGTGCCCGATGGCGTTGCCCGTGTAGAGCCCTCCGAAGAGCCTGCTGAAACGATTGCCGGGGAATCTGCCGAAGAGCTTGATGCGGATGCCGTGACAGGCGCGTCGCCCGGCACGGCCCAGGCTTGCAGCGATCTGGGCCTGAACTCTCTTGAGGAGAACTTGAGCAAGTTCGGGATCAAGCCCCCCGGCGTTGCGTGATTTGCCGCGTGGCCCATTGGGCGATACGTCGCGTGACCCGAGATGTCGCCGGATGGCGAGCGGTGTGCTTTGGGCGAGATTGCGCTACAATACACATCGTTTGGTAACCGAGGCAACAAGTCTGCTTGAATAGGGGATTCGAGTCGCTTGGGGGGGCGCGACGGGTTGGATAACGAAGAGAAGGCATCGTCACTGAGCATATCGTCTATGGAAATGCTGTCCATAGGCGGGTTTGGCCTGTTCTTTGCCTGGATGTTCATCTGTTTCTACTGGCTGTTCTGCGATTTTCCGCCCGAGGTGCCTACGTCGATGCGCGACTTGTCGCAGCTGTTCGTCTTCCTTGCGGTCCCCGTAGGGTTCATGGTCATGCACGTGCGGGGGAAGAATCCCGCCTTCAACCCGTTCATCCTGCCCATGCAGATCGGCGCGACCGCTTTTGCCGTGGTTCAGCCATTGGTTGCCTTGCTCATGTACCAAGGCGTTCTCGTGCCTTTCGCCGTCGTGTGCGTAGTGAATTTCTTCGCCGGGTTGGCGGCGGCGTCCATAAAGCTCTGCTGGCTCGACGTATGCTCGCGGCTCGGGACCGACGCGCAGCCGCGGTTTACCGGGTTGTCCCTGTTCATAGGTGGCTTGCTGTTTTCGCTCGCCGCTTTTGTCCCGACTGCCATGCAGCCGGTTTTCGCCATAGCGTTCATCGCGGGCAGCTTGGGGCTTTTGACGTACGCGACGAAGCACGCCCCGGGCAACGACGAGCGCGCGCCGCTCGAGTCCGTCGGCAGTACCTGGCAGTTCACGCGTGAGATCGAGCCGTCGTTTTTCATGTTCGGGGTCGTGTTCGCGCTCACGTTCGTGTTCCTGTTCAACAGCGGTGCGGAATCGGTGCTGCTCGGCCTCATTTCGACGTTGGTGGGGTCTTTGGCGGTCGCAATACTTTCGATAGCCGACAAGCAGTTCTCCATCATCGTCTACCAACGCCTTCTTGTCGTGATTACGGTGGTGGCTTGCATCGTCTTGCCGTTCGTCGAGAAGACCGGCCAGCTCGTCTGTTCGTGCGTCGTGACCGCCGCCTGGGCGATGTTCATGGCCGTCAATTACGGCTACTTGGTCAAAAAGGCGGTGCTCGCGCACGACGCGCCCACATTCCGCCAGATCCCATCGCGTTTGGCGATTCCGTCAGCTGGCTTCGCGTGCGGATGGGCTCTCGCGGTGGCCTTCACCATGGCGTTCGGCGCGCACTCCGAGATGTTCCTCTATTTGCGTCTCGGCGTCGCGATTGTGCTCGTTCTCGTCATCATGGTGTTCTTGCCCGATGCGGCCCATCATCCGGCGTCGGGGGAATCGCCGTCGGGGGAGAAGGTGACGAAGACGGTGGTGACGGTCGACAAGTCCGAAAGCGAGCTGTTCGAGGCGCGCTGCGCGGCTGTGGCCAAGCTCTACCAGCTCTCTCCGCGCGAGACCGAGATTCTGGGCTACCTCGCGAAGGGGCGCAATGCCGCCTACATCCAGGAAGAGCTCACCATTTCGCCGCATACGGTCAAGAGCCACATCTACAACATCTACCGCAAACTGGACATCCATAGCCAGCAGAAGCTCATGGACTTCGTCGAGGAGTTTCCGCTCGACTAATCGTCTTTCCTGCTTGTGGCGCGGCCGCCGTCCGGCTGGACTCGGCGTGGGCTAACCGCTCGTCGCCCCCGGCAAAGCAGGTAGATGAGCACCATCAGGCAGTCTTTCACAAAACACCAGTTAAACAGCCTCATACTAGAAGGATGAAATGCCTAACTGCATACCCATGTAGCGATAGCCACCCCTCCTCATCATGGTTCACTATGGTCAGTCTTTTGAGGGGGGCGCCGATATTCCGAAGGGGGCGCAGGAAGACGCCCGGGCACCCTCTCAATCTTGCGGGGCCGACACCCGCAAGTCTCGAGACTGAGACGAGAGAGGAGTTGCGATGGCAGAGACTACGATTGAGTCCAGAGACCGCGACGACATCGGTGCGACTAAGGAGGAAAACCAATTTAACTTTGGCGCCGGCGAGGCGCATGAGGTTGACCCCCGCTGGAAGCATCCTGGCGAGTGGCAGTACATGGAAGACGGGATGCTTGTAACCCGCACTTCGGTTTGGTCTGCCCCTGGCTGCCATGAGGGCTGCGGTGTTCTGGTTTACTCCGACCCCGAGACGGGCAAGTTCATCAAGTGCGAAGGCGACCCGGACGATCCGTACAACCGCGGCGCCCTTTGCCCCCGTTGCCTGGCATTCAAGCAAGTCGAATTCCATCCTGACCGCATTCTGTATCCTATGAAGCGCGCCGGCGAGCGTGGCGAGAACAAGTGGGAGCGCATCACGTGGGACGAGGCCCTCGAGACGTGCTACAAGGAGTTCCGTCGCATCGCCATGACCTACGGCGGCGACTCGATCCACTGCCTGCGCGGCACCGCTCGCGACAACCAGTGGCAGGTCGGCCGTATGGCCAACACTTTCGGAAGCCCGAACGAGTACGGCTTCCTGTCCGGCACGGCATGCTACCTGCCGCGTCTGTCGCTGATGATCATGACCTACGGCGGCATGCTCATCGCCGACTTCTCGCAGTTCTCCGCGCTGCGCTACGACGACCCCGAGTGGACGTGCCCCGAGTGCACGATCGTCTGGGGCTGCAACCCCACCATTTCCAACCCCGACTTCTTCATGGGCCACTGGGTAACCGACGCCATGAAGCTCGGCTGCAAGCTCATCTCCGTCGAGCCGCGCGTCACGTGGCTGGCAGCGCATGCTGACATCCACCTGCAGCTGCGTCCCGGCACCGACACCGCTCTGGCCCTCGGCATGATCAAGGTCATCGTCGACGAGGACCTCTACGACCACGATTTCGTCGAGAAGTGGACCTATGGTTTCGACGAGCTGGCCGAGCGCGCCCGCGAGCTGTCCCTCGACGAGGTCGAGAAGATGACGTGGGTCCCGAAAGAGAAGATCGTCGCTGCAGCCCGCCTGTTCGCCAACTCCCATCCGGCGAACGTCGTGTGGGGCCTGGCCGTCGACATGCAGTCGCAGGGCACCCCGTGCGCCCAGGCTATCGCCGCCCTTTGGACCATCACCGGCAACCTCGACATCCCCGGCGGCATGTGCTACACCGCTGCTCCCATGGGCGTCGACCAGCCGTCCGCCGGTGCGTGGGGCATCTACGACCTCATCGACGAAGAGACCCAGAAGAAGCGCGTCGGCTGGCGTGAGTACCCGATGTACCGCTACGGCCTGACCCAGGCCATGCCCGACATGTGCCTCGAGGAAATGG
>CAMOUE010000016.1 GCA_946626265.1 uncultured Eggerthellaceae bacterium
CGCGAGGGTTCGCGTGGCTGTCCTACCATGGTGCCGCTCGGCAAGCTCAAGTGAGCGAGTCCGATTGTCGAAGCTAGCTCAATCTGGTCATGGTCTGCGGTATGATAAGGCCATGTCATCAGGGGAGGACGGTTGAGATGGCGAGCGTGGACGAGCTGCTTATCGCAATCCTTTCAGACGATTTGGTCAAACCAGTCCGTGATTTTCGACAGACAGTGCCTACGCGAAAGTTCGCCGATCACGCGCAACCGATGGTGGACTCCCTTCAATACGAACGTATTCTCGAGAAGCGTGACTTTTACAAAAAGGTCCTGCGTGAGTGCTCGGACGTTGTGCTTCATGGATTGACCGCTGTGTTTTCACGTCCGAGCTGAAGCAGTGCGGCTACGACGGCATCATCTTCCGCGGCAAGTCGCCCGAGCCGGTGGGCATGTACATCACCGACGAGGGCGACGCCACCACCGACCGCTACCGTGTCGAGGCCATCATGTCGGCTGGCCCGCAGTCGACCCGCGCGTCGTTTAGCGCGCTGCAGTGGATGAACTACTACGGCATTACGAAGGAGGACGGCGAGCTGGCCTGGGAGCCTGGGCGATATTGCCGACGGCCTTAAGGCCTGCGGGCGCCTGTCCGAGGCGAAGATCAACACGAACCTGCGTGCCGAGCTCATCGCCGAGGGAGAGCGCGAGACCGCCAAGAACGCCGCGTACTACAAGGCCGCGTTCGAGAGTCGCGACAAGTCCCGCCGCTTCGAGCGCATCCGCCAGGACGCGACGTCGGGCTACCGCAAGGACAACTAGTTTTTCTATACGAGCCGCACCGGAGGGGCCGTCGCCTTTCCGGTGCGGGCAGGTTTTTGGCACACTTCCAGAATAGCTGGAAGAAAGATGGGGAAAGATGGGCAGTACCGAAGCGACAATGAAGCTGGCGGAATACGTCGAGGCTTCGGTTGCGAGCGTATCTCGAGATGGTGTCGTAACGCGCCGCCAAGCGGCCATACAGGAGGAGAACCTCGTCGATTTCTACGTCAACGGCACGTTGACGGTCCGATTCGGATGCACGGCAAGCCATGTGGCAGAGCTTGCGGCAGGGCACTTCTTCGACATGGTCTCGAAGGCGATCCGCGCGGGGATTCCCATTCTGGTGAGCAAATCGGTGGCGACGGACCGGGGAATCGAGCTTGCTCGCGAATACGGGCTGACGCTCATCTGCGAAGCGAGGCCTTTCCAGTTCGATATCGTCAGCGGCTAGGGACCGCTGCGCGGCGGCACTGCTATACTTTCGCGTGCGGGTTTTCCCGCAGAAAACGTGCACGTCTATCGTTCGCGCGCCGAGGGGTTTCGCATGGAGCCATGCGGGCCCCTCGGCGTTTGCGCGGAAGGGGAGGAAGATGCTGTTCAATTGCCTGGCCGTGGGCACGGGCGGTTTCATAGGGTCGATCCTGCGCTACCTCATAACCGCAGCGGCGCCGCATACGTCGTTTCCCTGGGTGACGCTCGCCATCAACGTCTTCGGCACGTTCATCTTGGCGCTCGTCGCGGCGCTGGTGCTGCGCGGTGCCATGGCAGACGGGCACCTTTCGCTTATGATTCGCGTCGGGTTATGCGGCGGCTTCACGACCATCGGCGCGTTCAGCCTCGACACGATGGACCTCATGGTGCACGGTGCCTATCTAGGGGCCGCGGGATACGCCGTGCTGACATGCGTGCTGTGCGTGGCCGCAGCCTTCGCGGGCAGCGCCGTCGCGCAGGCGGTCGCCTGAACAGACGTAGGATACGAGGTGAAACGCTCATGAACATCAACCACGCCATATTGCATGTATTCGATTTCGTCGCGTGCGAGAACACGTTTTCGCGTGAGGAGATCGACCTTTCGGACAAGACGGCGAAGAACTACGTGTCACGCCATGCGCGCAAGGCGCTCGGCAATCTGGACAACAAGCACGGGGAGTTCGCGGGCGACAGCCATTTCGCCGAGGAGCTGCGCGCGTATTTCGCAGGCCGGGTCGGATTCGTCGATTTGTCGGTCGAGATCGGCGAGTTCCTGGCTCGCGAGCTCGGCCACATGGAAAAACCCGTATCGACAGACCTGCTCGTGGTCGATTTCGAAGAGGGCGGTGACGCCGGGCCGCTTGATGACCCCGAGGCCGCCTTCGATGGGCCCGTCCCGCGTTTCTTCGGCATCTTTCTGCTCGAGAGCAAGCAAGCCTACGTGCACGAAACCGCATTCTGCGACGCGGGCGAGCGCAACGGCATCGCGCGGCATCATGCCGTGCTGCCGAATCCCTCGCAGAAAGTTCCCTCCTATGCCATCGTCGACCTGCGTACGCTCGCGGTGGCGTTCTCGGATAAGAAGCGCACGATAGCGGGCGAGGAGACATGGCTCATCCCCGACGGGCTTCTTCAATGTTCGATGGAAGCGTCGACGAAGGAGACGTTCGCGGCCGTAACCGAGCTCGTCGAGGCAGTGGCCGAGGAATACGGGCAGAACGCGACTGTCGCGCTTTCCCGTGCGAAGGCCTACGCGGTCGAGAACGCCGTCGAGGACGGCTTCGACGACTTGGACTTGCGCGAGATGGCCGAGGTGGCCTTCGAGAAGGATCCTGTCATGAGCGAGCGGTTCGAAGCCGCCGCGCAAGCGGTCGACCTGCCCGAACGCGTGCCCCTCGAGCGCGAGGCCGTGCGCCGCGTCGCGCGCAACCACAAGATCCGCACGGACACCGGCATCGAGGTGACGTTCCCGGCGGAGTACAGCCGCAACCCCGAGTACATCACGTTCACGAGCGAGTCCGACGGCACGATCTCGATCCAGCTCAAGAACATCGGGTCGATCGAGAACCGCTAAAAATTTCGGGTGCGTTAAATCGCCGTTTCCATTTAAGGAAGCGTTGCGCTTGGCGCGCCGCCGGCGATCTTCCGCATGGTAAACCGAACCAAAGACAAATAGTACCCAACCATTTGGGGACAGTCCCCAAATGGTTGGTTGCTTGCAAGCGCGGCGAGGAGGCGAACATGTGCGGCATCTGCGGGTTCACCGGGGCGGTTGACGGCGCTGCCGATCGTGCGACCCTCAAGGCGATGTGCGATGCGATGGCCCATCGCGGACCCGACGGCGAGGGGCTCTACGTTTCGGATGGCATCGCTCTCGGGCATAGACGCTTGTCGCTTGTCGATCTAGCGGGCGGTGGCCAGCCCATGGTTCGCGCGACCGGCGAGTTCGAATCGACAATCGCGACAACTGCGATTTCGTTCGAGCATGTGCGCGGCAGCGCAGCTCCGACGAGCGACCTGGATGCGGGCTCGCAGCAACACGCGCTAATACAGGGCCGCTGGTCGATCGTCTTCAACGGCGAGATCTACAACTATCGGGAATTGCGCGCCGAGCTCGAGTCTCTCGGCTACGGGTTCTCGACTGATTCGGACACCGAGGTCCTGCTCGTTGGCTACATCGCCTGGGCGCAGGGCGTGCTCGACCGCGTGCGCGGCATGTTTGCGTTCGCCATCTACGACGCCGATTCGCGCGAGCTGTTCTGCGCGCGCGACTTCTTCGGCATCAAGCCGTTCTACTATACCTTCCAAGGCGGCCAGTTCATCTTCGCCTCAGAGATCAAGTCGATACTCGAACATCCCGCCTACGAGCGCGAGCTCAACGAGCAGGCGCTCGCCCAATACCTGTGCTTCCAGTTCTCGGCGCTGGACGAGACCTTCTTCAAGGGAATCTTCAAACTCCCCCCGGGGCATTGCATGCGCGTCGGCCTTCGGGGCGATGCGCAAATCGAGCGATACTGGAAACCCGGGTATGTGCACGACGAGAGCCGCCCGTTCGCAGAGACGGTCGATGCCGTTGACCGCGCGATGCGCGAGTCGGTGCGCTATCACAACGTCGCCGACGTCGAGGTCGGGTCGTTCCTGTCGAGCGGCATCGACTCGAGCTATCTGGCGTCGTGCCTGGCTCTTGAAAACCCCGACATCAAGACGTTCACCGTGGGCTTTTCCGAGTACCGCGGTGAGCGCGACGAGATCAGCTGGGCGCGCGAGCTCGCCGAGCGCCTCGGCGTCGAAAACGACGCACATCACATTTCCGAAGAGGAGTTCTGGGAAGCCTTCCCGACCGTCCAGTGGCACATGGACGAGCCGTCTGCCGATCCTTCCGCCGTGG
This sequence comes from uncultured Eggerthellaceae bacterium, assembly GCA_946626265.1. Taxonomy (GTDB): domain Bacteria; phylum Actinomycetota; class Coriobacteriia; order Coriobacteriales; family Eggerthellaceae; genus UBA9715. The sequence goes on from CAMOUE010000016.1 coordinate 4,159, forward strand.
CGTTGTACTTCGTCGACAAGCTGGCTGCGCGCAAGGTGAAGGCCGTGCTCTCGGGCGAAGGTGCTGATGAACTCTTTGGGGGCTACCGCATCTACCAAGCGCCCTTCGCCAACGAGCATGTGGGCATGGTGCCGCGTCCGCTGCTGCGTGCGGGTTCGAGGGTGCTACGTGCGGCGGGCAAGCGTGGCGCGAATTATCTTGAACGGGCGTCCGAACGGGTCGAAGACTGGTACTACACCAACGCGAACGGCGCGGCTTTCTCTCCGGCGGAACGCGATCGCCTGCTTTCGGCGGAGCTGCACAGGCGCCTGGATGACGTGCCGACGCCCCAGCAGCTTACCGCGCCATGTTACGCTGAAGTTGCCGACCTTGACGAGACGGCGCGCATGCAGCACGTCGACCTCTCGTTCTGGCTCGCCGGCGATATCCTGCTGAAGACCGACAAGATGGCCATGGCCCACTCGCTCGAATCGCGCGTACCGTTCCTCGACCGCGAGGTCTTTCGCATCGCCGCGGGCGTCCCCACATTGCAGAAGGTCGACGAGCGCCAGACCAAGCTCGCGCTACGTCAGGCTGCCGAGCGGGCGATACCGCATGACTGGGCGCAGAAGGAAAAGCTCGGCTTCCCCGTGCCCCTGGGTGGTTGGTTGCGCGAAGACCGCTACCACAATCTGGTGAAGGCGGCGTTCGAGAGCGAGACGGCTGGGCGGTTCTTCGACACGGGCGAGCTCGTGGGGATGCTCGAGCGTCATCGCGCGGGCGCGGACCTCTCGAGGCGCATCTGGATCGTCTACTCGTTCCTCGTGTGGTACGACGTGTTCTTCGAGTCGCGCTGCAAGGGGCCGCTCACGTCCGCGCGATTCGATGCGGAAGGGCAGAGGTGATCGCATGCGCAGGCAAGTCGCGTTCGTGGCAAGCTCGCTCGACAACGCGTTCAAGTTCAGGCAGGTGTTCTCCGAGCTCGACGTCGACGTCTCGGGCGTCTCGACCGAGCAAGTGAAGGGGCTTCTCAAGCCGGGCGCCGTGCTCGATCTCGTTGTATTCGAAGCGGTCGGCTCGGCTTCGGCGCATTTGGCCGAAATCCGATCGCTCGCCGAGAACCAAGGGGTCCCTCTGCTGGTCATCGTCGACGAGCAAGGCCTTTCGAGCCTCGATCTTTCCGATCAGGTCCCGAGTGATTTCGTCGTTTCCGACGCGGGGATACCCGAATGCATCGCCCGCGTCGTGCGCTTGCTCGGAGGTCCCGAATCCGACCCGATGGCCGACGTTATCGTCGTGGAAGACATGACCATCAACCTGAGCACGTACCAGGTTTCGGTTGCCGGCAAGCCGCTCGACCTGACCTACCTCGAGTACGCGTTGCTTGCGTTCTTCGCGCGGCATCCTGGCCGCACCTTCTCGCGCGACATGCTGCTCCAGAACGTGTGGGGTTTCGACTACTACGGCGGCTCGCGAACGGTTGACGTGCACGTACGGCGGATTCGCTCGAAACTCGGCCCGGGGCTTGCCCAACATCTCGAAACAATCCGTGGCGTCGGTTATCTCTGGAATCCGGAGTGAGCCGCAGAATGAGTCGGGAGAACAGTTCTCCCGACTCATTCTGTGCGGCGGATTTAACCTCCGTGAAACTCGGCCGAAACGGTCGTGACACGCGGGCCTCCTAGACTGGGTGAGCATAATCGGCGGGCACATCCCCGGAAAGCGATGATGCCCGCGCTGTGCAAGGGGGCATCATGGAACATGGCGCTGCAGTAATCGACGGACCACGGGAACGCGCCCGCGGGCTCTACCGTCCCGAATTCGAGCATGATGCGTGCGGCATCGGAGCTCTGGCCCATCTGAAGGGCCGCAGATCTCACCAGATGATCGACGATGCGCTTTCGGTGCTCGTGAACCTCGAGCATCGCGGCGGCGTCGGGCTCGAGAAGAACACGGGCGACGGCGCCGGCATTCTGTTCCAGGTCCCACACCGCTTCTTCCGCAAGGAAGCCCAGAAATGCGGTCACATCCTGCCTGCCGAAGGCGATTACGGCGTGGCGATGCTGTTCTTGCCCCGCGACCCCGAAGGCGTGGCGTGCGCTGTGCGCGTGTTCGAGGAGGGGTGCGCGCGTTGCGGCATTCCGTTGCTGTTCTGGCGCGATGTGCCGGTCGATCCGCATGATCTGGGCGACACCGCACGGTCATGCATGCCGACCATCAAGCAGGCGTTCCTGGGGCGTTCCGATGATGCGGAGGCGGGCGAGCGGTTCGAGCGCCGCTTGTACGTGTGCCGCCGGATGGTCGAGAAGGCCGCGGCTGTTGACCCCGGCCTTGCGGGGCGCATCTTCTACGTGTGCTCGATGAGCTCGCGAACCATCGTGTACAAGGGAATGCTGGTCTCGACCCAGATGCGCCGCTTCTTTCTCGACCTCGACGACGCGTCGACTGAGACGGCGGTTGCGCTCGTGCATTCGCGCTATTCCACGAACACGACCCCTTCGTGGGAGCGTGCCCACCCAAACCGCTTCATCGTGCACAATGGCGAGATCAACACGCTCCGCTGCAACGTGAGCTGGGTTCATGCGCGCGAGTCGAACCTGTACTCGCCGGTCATGGGCGCCGACCTCGAGCATGTGCTGCCGGTACTCGCCGGCGAGGGGTCGGATTCGGCCATGCTCGACAACCTACTCGAGTTCATCGCCATGAACGGCCGTGGTCTCCCGCGGGCCGTTTCGATGGTCCTGCCCGAACCGTGGGACAACAACGAGAATCTTTCCGACAAGCGCAGGGCATGGGATGCCTACCAGTCCATGCTCACCGAGGCGTGGGACGGCCCGGCGGCCATCGCGTTCTCGGACGGTGTCGTGACCGGCGCGGTCATCGATCGCAACGGATTGCGTCCGGCGCGCTACTACGTCACGTCCGACGATAGGCTGATTCTGTCGAGCGAAGTGGGCGTGCTCGACGTCGACCCCGCGGCCGTGCTCGTGGCCGGCAGCCTCGGGCCTGGGCAGATGCTGCTCGTCGACCCCGCTCAGGGGCGCGTTCTGTTCGATGACGAGATCAAGGACGGCTTCGCCAACGAGAAGCCGTACCGCACGTGGATCGACGCCGAGACGCTCACGCTCGACGACTTGACGGACGGGTCCCGGGTCGCGGTGGCCGAACATGTCGACGACGGCGTCCCGCTTCACGAGCGTCAGGCGGTTCACGGTTACTTCTTCGACGACGTCGAGGAATCCATCATCCCGATGGCGCGCGACGGCGCGGCCCCGCTTGCCTCGATGGGGACCGATACGCCGCTGCCGTGCCTGTCCGAGAACCCGCGGAGCTTCTACGATTACTTCAACCAGCTGTTCGCGCAGGTGACCAACCCGCCTATCGACGCGCTGCGCGAGTCGTTCATCACGTCGACTTTGCTTTACGTGGGAAGCCACGGAAACCTGCTCGAGGACGCCCGGGCGAACTGCAGGCTCGTGCGGCTCGACACGCCGCTGCTCGACAACGCCCAATTCGAGGCGCTTGCCGGCATTGACCGGCACGGTTTCGAATCGCACCTTCTGCGGGCGGTGTACCCCGAGCAGGCGGGTGCGCATGCGCTCGCGCAATCGCTTGCAGCCCTCTGCGAGGAGGCGGGCCAAGCCGTGCGCGACGGTGCCGACCTCATCGTGATTTCGGACCGAGCGGTCGTCGGCGAGGTTCCCATCCCGACGTTGCTGGCGGTCTCGGCTGTCCACAACCACCTGCTGCGCGCCGAGCTGCGCACGCATGCCGACATCATCGTCGAGACGGGCGACGCCATCACGCCGCATGACTTCGCGGCGCTCGTGGGCTACTCGGCGTCGGGGATCTTTCCCTATTTGGCGCACGACACGATACGGTCGCTTTGCGAACGTGGGATCATCGGCCTCGATGCCGACGAGGCGATTGCCAATTACAATCGCGCCATCGTCGCGGGCATCGTTTCCATCATGTCGAAGATGGGTATCTCGACTATGCAGGGCTACCATGCCGCGCAGGTTTTCGAGGCCGTGGGGCTTGCCGACGAGCTCGTGCGCGAGCACTTCGCCGGCACGGTCAGCCGTATCGGGGGCTTGGGCATCGACGACGTCCAGCGCGAATGCGATGAACGGCACGCCAGAGCTCGCGCGCTTTCGCGCACGCCTGCGCCTGACCAGCTACCGAGTTCGGGGATCACGTCGTGGCGCCCGCTCGGAGGCGAGGACCATCTCATCAACCCCGTTTCCATCAACTTGCTCCAGCGCGCCGTGCGCGAAGGGGACGATGGGCTCTTCGAGGAGTACAGCGCCTCGATCCACGTCCCTGGCCGCACGGTCATGCTGAGGGATTTGCTCGAGTTCGCGCCCGCGAACGACCCCGTGCCGCTTTCGGAGGTGGAGCCTGCCAGCGAGATCGTCAAGAGGTTCAACACGGGCGCGATGAGCTATGGCTCGATCTCGCAGGAGGCCCACGAATGCCTGGCCATCGCCATGAACCGGCTGCATGGGCGGTCGAACAGCGGCGAGGGCGGCGAGGACCCGGCTCGCGAGGTCACGTTACCGAACGGCGACAGCAAGCGGTCGGCCATCAAGCAGATCGCCTCGGGCCGTTTCGGCGTGACGAGCCGCTATCTCATGAGCGCCGACGAGATTCAGATCAAGATGGCCCAGGGCGCGAAGCCCGGCGAAGGCGGTCACCTGCCCGGCGCCAAGGTGTGGCCGTGGATTGCTCGCGCGCGCCGCAGCACGCCGGGTGTCGGGCTCATTTCGCCGCCGCCGCACCATGACATCTATTCCATCGAGGATCTGGCCGAAGTCTTTTTCGACATGAAGAACGCGAACCCGCGGGCGCGCGTGTCGGTGAAACTCGTCGCCGAGGCCGGCGTGGGCACGATCGCGACCGGCGTCGCCAAGGGTGGGGCTCACAAGATTCTCGTGTCGGGCAGCAACGGCGGTACGGGCGCTGCGCCGCGCGATTCGATTTACCATGCGGGATTGCCGCTCGAGCTGGGCTTGGCCGAGGTGCAGCAGACGCTTTTGCGCAACGGCCTGCGCTCGCGGGTGGTGCTTGAAGCCGATGGCAAGCTCATGGACGGTCGCGACGTGGCCATCGCCTGCTTGCTGGGCGCCGAGGAGTTCGGGTTCGCGACCATGCCGCTCGTGGCGATGGGGTGTCTGATGCAGCGCGACTGCCAGCAGGACACGTGCCCGGTGGGCATAGCCACACAGAACTGCATCTTGCGCAATCGCTTCAAGGGAAACCCCGACCACGTCGTGCGCTTCATGACGATGGTGGCCGAGCAGCTTCGCCGCATCATGGCCGAGCTCGGGTTCAAGACCGTCGAGGACATGGTCGGTCATGTCGAATGCCTGCGCCAGCACGAGCGCGCTCACGGCTGGAAGGCACGCCTGGTCGACCTCTCGGCGCTGCTCGCGCCACCGCGGGTCGAGTACGGCCGCAGCATCCCCGGTGCCGATTGTCCGCACTCTCTGGCGGAATGCGCTCCCGAAGATTTACTGCCCCAGACGCTCGACGCCACGCTCCTCGTGCCGTACACGGACGAGGCGCGCGCCGCGCTCGTGCCGCAGCGGTTCCACGTCGACATCGCGAACGTCAACCGGTGCGTGGGGACGATGCTCGGCTCCCGTGTCACGGAAAGGCATGCCGAGGGGCTGCCCGACGGCACGCTCACCGTCGACTGCACGGGTTCGGGGGGTGTGAGCTTCGGGGCGTTCCTGCCGTCCGGCGTCACGCTCAACATCGAGGGTGAGGCGAACGACTTCTTCGGCAAGGGGCTTTCGGGCGGCATCGTCACGGTGGCTCCTGCGCGTGCGGCCACGTTCAGGCCCGAGGAGAACATCGTTGCGGGCAACGTCGCCTTCTATGGCGCGACGGGTGGCCGCGGGTTCGTGAACGGGCTCGCCGGCCAGCGGTTCGCAGTGCGCAACTCGGGTGCGACGCTGGTGGTCGAAGGCGTGGGAAACAACGGTTGCGAGTACATGACGGGCGGCACCGTGCTCGTGCTCGGCGAGGTGGGCTTGAACTTCGCAGCGGGCATGAGCGGTGGCGTGGCCTACGTCTACGACGCCGAGCACACGCTTGCCGAGCGGTGCAACCGCGACATGGTCGACCTCGAGCAGCCGGAGGCGTCCGAGCTCGCGCTCATTCGCGAGCTGATCGACGAGCATGCCCGCCGCACGGGCAGCCCGCTCGGGGTGAAGCTTCTCTACCGGTTCGACGACATCGCGAAGGATTTCATCAAGGTCATACCGCGCGAGTACAAGCACATGATGCAGCTCGTCGAGCAGCTCGAGGAATCGGGCGTCGCGCATGAGGACGCCGTCGAGCGCGCGTTCGAGATGAGGACCGGCAACGACCAGGGCGAGCGAGTTGACGCGCGCCCGACGACGGGCAGGAGGTAGCGCCATGGGTCTTCCTGGGGCGTATCTTGTTGTAGGGCGCAGCGAGCACGGGGTTCGTCCCGCGGCCGAGGTTGTGCTCGATTACGACGATTTCACGGTCGATCTCGGAGGCGACGATCAGCGCGCCCAGGCGAGCCGCTGCATGAACTGCGGGGTGCCGTTCTGCCAGAGCGGCCTGCGGTTTGGCGGCGCGCGACAGGCGACTGGCTGCCCGTTGCACAACTTGATTCCCGAGACGAACGACCTGCTGTTTCGCGGCAGATGGGACGAGGCGGCTGCGCGGCTGGCCTTGACGAATCCGTTCCCCGAGTTCACGGGGCACGTGTGCCCGGCACCGTGCGAGACCGCTTGCAATCTGGGCCTCAACGACGACGCGGTCACGATCCACGATAACGAGCGGGCACTGTCGGATTTCGCGTGGGCAAGCGGGGTCGACCCGCTGCCGGCACCTGCAGCCGACGCGCCGCTCGTCAGCGTCGTGGGGTCGGGCCCGGCGGGGCTTGCTGCCGCATGGGAGCTTGCGCGGTTCGGTGCGCGCGTGCGCGTGTACGAGCGCGATGACCGCCCGGGCGGGCTCCTCATGTACGGCATTCCCAATATGAAGCTTCCGAAATGGGTGGTCGAGCGTCGCGTCGACCTCATGGAGAGAAGCGGCATCGAATTCTCGTGCGGCGTCGATGCGGCCCGATGCGCCGAGAAGATCTGCGACGAGTCTGCCGCGGTCGTGCTCGCCTGCGGCGCGCGCACGGCGCGGCGTGTGGACGTGCCGGGAGCTGATCTTGCGGGTGTCGAGTTCGCGCTCGACTACCTCGGCGAAGCCACGCGGGCGCTGCTCGAAGGGCGGCCTGCGCGCATCGACGCAGCGGGGAAGGACGTCGTCGTCATCGGCGGCGGCGATACGGGCGTCGACTGCGTGGCGACCGCGGTGCGCCAAGGCGCGCGCAGCGTGCGTCAGGTCATACGCGCCGCCGAGCCTCCCGCCACCGTGGATTCCGCTTCGGTGTGGCCTGCGCCGCGCGGAGAGCGGACGACGGGGTACGGCCAGCGCGAAGCCGCCGAGGTGTTCGGAAGCGATCCGCGTATCTGGTCGACCGACACGGTCGGGTTCGCCGACGACGGCGCGGGCTGCGTGCGCGGCGTCGTTGTGGAGAGCGGGCCGCAGGGCCCGGCACGCGTGCGCGACGAGGTGTCCGCCCAGCTCGTGCTCATCGCGAAGGGTTTCACGGGCGCCGAGCAGGCTGTGCTCGACGCGTTCGAGGGTTTTGGAAACGTACGTGTGGCCGGCGATGCGCGTATGGGCGCGTCGCTCGTGGCGAATGCGATCGCCGACGGCTTGCAAGTGGCCGGCGACCTTGCGGTCGAGCTGTTCGGATGAATAGCCCATTCTCGAGCCCGCGCAACGTGGCGCGTCGGGCTTTTCGGGCGCCGGGACCTCCAGCCCGGCGCCCCCTCTGCGAAAGCGGCAGGGCACCGTGGCGCCCTGCCTGACGGGAGATGATATGAAATTCACGAAAATGCAGGGACTCGGCAACGACTACGTGTACGTGAGCTGCTTCGACGAGCAGGTCGACAACCCGTCGTCGCTTGCGCGTTTGGTGAGCGACCGCCATTTCGGCATCGGGTCGGACGGGCTCATTCTCATCCGCCCGTCGTCACAGGCGGACTTCTTCATGGAGATGTTCAATGCCGACGGCTCGCGCTCGGAGATGTGCGGCAACGGGATTCGTTGCGTGGGGAAGTACGTGTTCGACCACGGCTTGACCGACAAGCGGCAGATCGACGTGAACACGCTCGCGGGCGTTAAGCATCTGACGCTTGCCGTGCAGGATGGGCAGGTGGCCGAGGTCACGGTCGACATGGGTTCCCCCGAGCTCGAACCGAAGCTCATACCGGTCATCGCCGAGAGGACGCCGGTCGTAGCCGAGCCGATTGAAGTCGCCGGCAGGCGGTTCGAGATGACCTGCGTCTCGATGGGCAATCCCCATGCCGTCGTGTTCGTCGACGACGTCGAGGGCTTCCCTGTGGAGGAAGTGGGCCGGTCGTTCGAGTTTCACCCGGCCTTCCCCAAGCGCGTGAACGCAGAGTTCGTGCAGGTGCTCAACCGGCGCGAGGTTCGCATGCGCGTGTGGGAACGCGGCACGGGCGAGACGCTCGCCTGCGGGACGGGCGCTTGCGCGAGCACGGTCGCGTGCATCTTGAACGGGCTGACCAACGACGAGGTGACGCTGCGCTTGCTCGGTGGCGATTTGCGCGTGCGGTGGGATCGCGCCGCCAACCGCGTGTTCATGACAGGACCTGCGGTAACCGTGTTCGAAGGCGAGTTCGATGCATCCGCCTGCCCACAAGACGACCCGCCCCACATCGTCGACCCATCCTGGTAAGAATGAGTCGGAAGAACCGTTCTTCCGACTCATCGTACGCAATGAGTCGGAAGGACAGTTCTCCCGACTCATTGCATGCACAGAGTGAGGAGCTTTTCATGTTCAAAGCCAATGACAATTACTTGAAGCTGCCCGGCGATTACCTGTTTTCGGAAATCGCGTCGCGCATCGCCGCATACGGTGCGCAGAACCCCGACAAGGCGGGCCGCATCGTACGGCTGGGCATCGGGGATGTCACTCAGCCGCTGGCCCCATCCATCGTGGAGGCCTTGCATGCGGCAGTTGACGAGATGGGCGACGCGGCGACGTTTCGCGGGTATGCTCCCGACCTGGGCTATGATTTCCTGCGCGAGACGATTGCCGAGCACGATTTCGCATCGCGCGGGGCGCGGGTAGAGGCCGACGAGGTGTTCGTCAGTGACGGTGCCAAGTCCGATTGCGCGAACATCCAGGAAATCTTCAGCGCCGACGCGCGCATCGCCGTGTGCGACCCCGTGTACCCGGTTTACGTCGATTCCAACGTGATGGCGGGCCGCACGGGAACGTACGACGCCTCCACCGGGCTGTGGAGCGACGTCGAGTACATGCCTTGCACGAGGGAGGGAAACTTCGTGCCCGAGCTGCCCGATGCTGATGCGGACGTGTCGCTCATCTACCTGTGCTTCCCCAATAACCCGACGGGAGCGGCTATCGAGAAGTCCCAATTGCAGGCGTGGGTCGACTACGCCAACGAGCATGGTGCGGTCATCGTGTACGACGCCGCTTACGAGGCTTATATCTCGGATCCCAGCTTGCCGCATTCCATCTACGAATGCGACGGTGCGCGCAGCTGTGCCATCGAGATCAGGAGCTTCTCCAAGAACGCTGGCTTCACGGGCACACGCTTGGGTTACACGGTCGTCCCGCGTGATTTGAAGGATGTCGACGGCGTCTCGATGCGCGACTTGTGGGCGCGGCGCCATGGCACGAAGTTCAACGGTGCGCCTTATATCGTCCAGCGCGCGGGCGAGGCCGTGTACAGCGATCGCGGTCAGGCGGAGACGCGCGCGCAAATCGCCTATTACATGGAAAACGCGCGCATCATACGCGAGGGCTTGGCTGATGCCGGGTACGAGGTCTTCGGCGGCGAGAATGCCCCGTACCTGTGGCTTGCCGCGCCCGACGGTATGACGTCGTGGCAGTTCTTCGACCTGCTTCTCGAATCGGTTCAGGTCGTGGGCACGCCAGGGTCGGGTTTCGGGCCGCACGGCGAGGGGTATTTCCGCCTGACGGCGTTCGGCTCCTGCGAATCCACCGAAGAGGCCGTCTCCCGCATCCGGTCCTTGTAAACGATGAGTCGGGAGAACTGTCCTTCCGACTCATTTTCCAACTCATTCGGCTTCCAGATCGATTTGTTGCGGGCGAGTTTCGCCGCAGTTAAGACCCCATTTCGAAACATGGCCGTAAATCCTCGGAAACATGCGCGCCCTATCTTCGAGGCAGTCCGAACCGACACATTGCGAGGAAGGGGCGTATCACATGGGACGAATCGCTGAGGAATACGGCACGCTGGTGTTCAACGACCACACGATGCAGGAGTTGCTGCCGTCGGCGACTTACAAGGCGCTGTCCAAGACGATCAAGGAGGGCAAGCCGCTCGACATCGAGGTCGCCAACGTGGTCGCGCACGCCATGAAGGAATGGGCCGTCGCGAACGGTGCCACGCATTACACGCATTGGTTCCAGCCGCTGTCGGGCATCACGTCCGAGAAGCACGACGCGTTCCTCGACCCGCAGGCAGATGGGCGTGCCATCATGAAGTTTTCGGGCAAGGCCCTCATCCAGGGCGAGCCCGATGCGTCGAGTTTTCCGTCCGGCGGCATTCGCGCCACGTTCGAGGCGCGCGGCTATACGGCATGGGATCCCACGAGCTACGCGTTCATCAAGGACGAGGTGCTGTGCATCCCCACGGCGTTCTGTAGCTACACCGGCGAGGCGCTCGACAAGAAGACGCCGCTCCTGCGCTCGATGGAGGCCGTGTCGGCGCAGGCGTGCAAGGTGCTGTCGTATTTCGGCCAGGATGTGCCGCGTGTCACCACCACGGTCGGTGCCGAGCAGGAGTACTTCCTCATCAAGGAGGAGGACTACGAGCAGCGTCAGGACTTGATACTCACAGGGCGCACGCTCTTCGGCGCGCCGCCGTGCAAGGGCCAGGAGATGGAGGAGCACTACTTCGGTGCCATCCGCCCGACGGTGAACAACTTCATGAAGGAGCTCGACGAAGAGCTCTGGAAGCTGGGCGTGGCGGCCAAGACCAAGCACAACGAGGTTGCCCCGTGTCAACACGAGTTGGCTCCCATGTTCACGATCTCGAACGTTGCCATCGACCACAACCTGCTCACGATGGAGCTCATGCGCACGATCGCGTCGCATTACGGGCTCGTGTGCCTGCAGCACGAGAAGCCGTTCGAGGGAATCAACGGCTCGGGCAAGCACAACAACTGGTCGATTGCGACCGACTCCGAGAACCTGCTCGACCCCGGCAAGACTCCCGCGTCGAACCTGCGTTTCCTCGTGTTTCTGGCCGCGGTCGTGCAGGCGGTCGACGACTACCAGGACCTGCTCCGCATATCGGTCGCTTCCGCCGGCAACGACCACCGTCTCGGCGCGAACGAGGCGCCGCCGGCCGTCATCTCGATCTTCTTGGGTGATGAACTCGGGCGTGTGGTCGACGCTATCATTGCCGGCAAGGACGACGACGGCGCCGAAGCCGTCTACATGGACCTCGGCGTCGAGGTGCTGCCCAGTTTCGAGCGCGACAACACCGACCGCAACCGCACCTCGCCGTTCGCGTTCACGGGAAACAAGTTCGAGTTCCGCATGCCCGGTTCGCAGGTCAACCTCGCCGATGCCAACACGATTCTGAACACGATCGTCGCGAAATCGCTCAAGTGCTTCTGCGAAGCCGTCGAAGATGCGGGCGATTTCGAGAAGGCGGCTTTCGCATGGGTGCGCAAGACCCTGATCGAGCACCAGCGCATCATCTTCAACGGCGACGGTTATGCCGATGAGTGGCTCGAGGAAGCCGAGAGGCGCGGGCTTTTGAATCTGAAGTCGCTCGTGGATGCCGCCCCGCACATGCTCGACGAGAAGAACGTCGCGCTGTTCAAGGAGTTCGGCGTGCTCAACGAAGCCGAGAACCGCAGCCGCTACGAGGTCAAGCTTGAGACGTATTCCAAGCTCATCAACATCGAGGGGCAAACGATGAGCCACATGACAAAGCGCAAGATCGCTCCCGCGGTGAGCGCTTATGCAGAGCAGGTCGCCGACACCATCAATGCCAAGAAGGCTGCCAACCCCGACCTCGATCCCGTTGCCGACCAGAAGCTGCTCGCCAAGCTGAACGCGGGTGCCAACGAGATGTCGGACGCGCTCGATGCGCTCGACGAGGCGCTGGCGGTTGCGCAGGGTATCGACGACGCGCTGGCCATGGCCCGCTCGTACCATGATGGCGTGCTGGCCGCCATGGACCGCCTGCGCGTGGCATGCGATGCCATGGAGGGCATTGTCTCGACCGAGGCCTGGCCGCTGCCGACCTACAACAAGATTCTGTTCTACTGCTAACCAAAATGAGTCCTGCTAACCAAAATGAGTCGGGAGAACAGTTCTCCCGACTCATTGTGAATGTATGAGGGACAAGAACGATTGCCTGAATGAGTCGGAAGAACTGTTCTCCCGACTCATTTTTGAGGGGAAGAGGCTGCTATGGCGACATCCGCATTTCCAGGGGAGCGGCCCGACAGGCTCGAGGAGGCGTGCGCGGTGTTCGGCGTCTATGCGCCGGGGCAAGACGTGGCGCGCTTGACGGCGTTCGGGTTGCAGGCGCTGCAGCATCGCGGTCAGGAGAGCGCGGGTATCGCGGTCGGCGACGGTAAAACGGTGCTCATCCACAAAGACCTGGGTCTCGTCGACCAGGTGTTCACCGAGGAGACGCTCTCGCATCTCGAAGGCGACCTCGCCATCGGCCACACGCGCTATTCCACGGCCGGTGGTGGCGGGTGGACGGCTGCGCAACCTCATATATCGGCCATCGACGACGAGCTCATTGCGCTCGCGCACAACGGGACGCTCGTGGACACGTTGCCGCAACGCGCTTGGCTTGCCAACGAAGGCGTCCAGCTCTACGGATACACCGACAGCGAGGTAGCGGCACGCACGATCGGCGTCGACACCCGCCGCGCTGGGCATATCCGCGCGGGCATTCGGCTCATGATGCAGCAATTGCATGGCGCCTACGCCATCGTGTTGGCTACGCCCACGGCGCTTTACGCTTTCCGCGACCCGAACGGCATCCGCCCTCTTTCGCTCGGGAAGCTGCCGGATGACGGCGGATGGGTCGTGGCGAGCGAGTCATGCGGGCTCGACGCTATCGGCGCCGTCTTCGTGCGCGATGTCGAACCGGGCGAGATCATCAAAATCAGCGCCAGCGGTTTCGAGTCGGAGCAGGGAATCGAGCCGGCCAGGCGCGCGAGCTGCATCTTCGAATACGTGTACTTCGCTCGGCCTGACAGCGTGCTTGACGGCGATGTCGTGTACCACGCCCGCCGCCGCATGGGGCGCGTCCTTGCACGCGAGGCGCCGGTAGAGGTCGATTACGTGTTGGGCGTGCCCGATTCGGGCGTGCCGCCGGCTTTGGGTTATGCGGCAGAAAGCGGCCTCGAGTATTGCGACGGCATCGTGAAGAACCGCTATGTCGGCCGCACGTTCATCCAGCCTACGCAGGAAATGCGTCAGATGGGCATCCGCATGAAGCTTAATCCGCTACCGAGCGTCATCGCGGGAAAGCGGCTCGTGGTGATCGATGACTCCATCGTACGCGGCAATACTTCAAAGCAGCTTGTGGCCATGCTGCGCCAAGCAGGCGCGAGGGAGGTGCACTTGCGCATAGTGAGCCCCGAGGTGATGTGGCCGTGTTTCTACGGTATCGACACCGATACTCGCGATCAGCTCATCTCGGCCAACATGACGCACGATGAGGTATGCGCGTACATCGGGTGCGATTCTCTGGCGTTTATCAGCCTCGAGGGCCTGAGAAGCGCGGTGCATTCCACCCACGACGGCTATTGCGACGCATGCTTCAGCGGTGATTACCCCGTGCCTGTCCCAGAATGAGTCGGGAGGACAGTTCTCCCGACTCATTTTGACAGTCGCATTTGTCCCTTGTGCATTCAGAATGAGTCGGAAGGACAGTTCTCCCGACTCACTTGCGGCGTTTATTCCACCGTCACCGATTTCGCAAGATTGCGCGGTTGGTCGACGTCGCATCCGCGCATGACCGCGATGGAGCGCGCCAGCAACTGCAACGGCACGCTTGCCGTGATGGCGGAAAGCGCATCGCGCACCTTGGGGATGTAGATCACATGGTCGGCATGATCGCGTATGGCCTCGTCACCCTCGGTTGCGATGGCGACCACAAGCGCGCCGCGCGCCCGGCTTTCCTGCAAGTTCGAGATGACCTTGTCGTAGACGGGGCTTTGCGTGGCGATCGCGATGACTGGGAAACCCTCGTCGATGAGCGCGATGGGGCCGTGCTTCATCTCGCCTGCCGGATACGCTTCGGCGTGCAGGTAGCTGATTTCCTTGAGCTTGAGCGCGCCCTCGCGCGCGATAGCCGCACCCATGCCGCGCCCGACGAACAGCGCGCTGGTCGCGTCAACGCATGCCTGCGCCGCATCCTCGATGGCCGATGTGTCGGCGAGGATACGCTCGACCTGCTCGGCCGTGTCTGCGAGTTCGCGGAAGATGAGCCTGATCTGGTTCATGCGCAGCTTTCCCTTTGCCTGCGCCAGCAGCAGCGCCAGCAGCGTGAGGCTCACCACCTGGCCGAGGAACGACTTCGTGGACGCGACGGCGATTTCCTTGTTCGCCTTCGTGTAGATGACGCCGTCGGACTCGCGGGCCACGGGGCTTCCCAACACGTTGGTGATGCCGAACACGCGCGCGCCCTTGATGCGCGCGTCGCGGATGGCCGCGAGCGTGTCGGCCGTCTCGCCCGATTGCGACACGGCGACCACGAGCGTCGTCGGCGTGATGATCGGGTTGCGATACCTGAACTCGCTCGCAACCTCGACCTCGGTGGGAACGCGCGCCCAACCCTCGATCATCTCGCGGGCGATGAGGCCAGCATGATAGCTCGTGCCGCACGCGATGACGTACACGCGGTCGATGAGGTTGAGCTCCTCGGACGTCATGTCGAGCTCGTCGATCTCGAGCCGCCCGCCTACGAGGCGCCCGGCGAGCGTGTCGCGGATGACGCGCGGCTGCTCGTGGATTTCCTTGAGCATGAAGTCGGGGTAGCCGCCCTTCTCGGCGACGTCCATATCCCACGCGATGTGGGTCGTCGCAGGTTCGATTGCGCGGCCGTGATTGTCGAAGAATTCGATGGAATCCGAGGTCAAGCGAGCGATTTGACCATCGTCGAGGTACACGACGTCACGCGTGGCGCCGATGACGGCGATGGCGTCGGAGGCGACGTAGGACCCGTCCGCCGCCGCGCCCACGATGATGGGCATGTCGCGGCGCGTGACCACGATGACGCCGGGCTCGTGCGCGCTGGTCACGGCGAGGCCGTACGAGCCGACGAGACGGACGCTCGCGATGCGCACGGCTTCGGCGAACCCGCGCGTGTCGCGCATCGCGCCCTCCCCTGCGCCAGCGACGCTCGCGTACGCTTCCTCCACCAGATGGGCGATGACCTCGGTATCGGTCTCGCTGCGGAACGCGTGGCCGCGGCTCTCGAGTTCCTCGCGCAGCTCGGCGTAGTTCTCGATGATGCCGTTGTGCACGACCGCGATGTCGCCCGCGCACGATGCATGCGGGTGCGCGTTAGCCTCCGAGGGCCGACCGTGCGTTGCCCAACGCGTGTGGCCGATGCCGCACGTGCCCTCAAGGTCGAAATGCGCGGCGGTATGCGCGAGCTCTGCGACCTTTCCGCGCCGCCTGATGATCGCGAGCCCGTCGCCTTCCATGACCGCGATGCCGGCTGAATCGTACCCGCGGTATTCCAGCTTCGCCAGGCCGTCGAGCAGCTTGGTCGCTGCCTCCTGCGTTCCCGTATATCCGACTATTCCGCACATGCTTCGCACCTTTCGTATGTCGAAAACAAATGGAAAGAGTTGCAAGCAACCAAACGGGGACTGTCCCCGAATGGTTGCAACCAAACGGGGACTGTCCCCATTTGGTTGCTGACGCTTTCCTCTGTTCGGTTTAGCACGCGCTTTCAGGCGGCAGCATGCCAAACGCGATGCTTCCCAAGACAGAAATGAAGATTTAACGGCTGTGAAACCTTAGTGAGTCGGAAGAGCTGTTTCCCCTCCTCGTCCTTTCGTCCCGCTACCGAGGCAGATCCTGCAACGCGATGATACCCAGGCCTTCGTCGTGAACCGCCTCCATCGCGGCTGCAAGCGCCTGAGCCGCAGCGATGGTAGTCGCGTACGTCACGCCGTGACGCACGGCCGCCAAGCGCAGTTCGTAGCCGTCTCCACGGGCCGCATGCCCGAAGGGTGTGTTGATCACCAGCTGGATCTCGCCATCTGCCATCAAATCGACGACGTTGGGGTGGCCTTCGCTGACCTTCTTCACCTTCTTGCACGGAACGCCCGACGCGGTCAGGGTCTTGGCCGTCCCGCCCGTGCTCACGATGCTGAAGCCCAAACGCGCGAAATCGCGCGCGATTGACGAGATGTAGCGCTTATCGCGATCGGCCACGCTCACGAACACGTCGCCGGAATGCGGCAAGTCGTACGCGATGGCGACTTGGGTCTTGGCATATGCAGCCGGGAACGTGGAAGCAACGCCCATGACCTCGCCAGTTGACTTCATCTCGGGACCGAGCACGACATCCGAGCCGGGGAACCTGCCGAACGGCATGACCGCTTCCTTCACCGCGCAATAGCCGAGCTCGCGGTCGTCGGGAGGCAGTCCCATGTCGGCGAGCCGTTCGCCCGCCATGACGCGTGCCGCCACCTTCGCGAGGGGCACGCCGGTGGCCTTCGACGTGAACGGGACTGTCCGGCTGGCGCGAGGATTCGCCTCGATGACGTAGACCACTTGGTCTTTCACGGCAAACTGAATGTTGAGCAGACCTTGGACCCCCAAGTTCAGCGCCAACCTCCAGGCGATGTCGCGCAGCTTGCTCACAAGCGTGTCCGACAGGGAGAACGGCGGGATACAG
>CAMOUE010000017.1 GCA_946626265.1 uncultured Eggerthellaceae bacterium
TACATGCGGTTCTCCTCCTGGTCCCGTTTTGGTCCAGGATTCCCACCGCAGTCCCGATTTCTAGGCACTTTGACAATTGGATATGGGACATGGTTTCTAATGGATTTCGGGCGCGGTGAAGCGTGCGACGGAGACGGCCTCGGTCGCCGGGTTGATGAGAGCGATTGTTGACGGGCCTCCCGCTAGGCGGTCGCCGGGCAGACGTAGGGCCTGCCGTCGCGCAGCACCGCGAAGATCACGGCGCACAGCTTGCGCACCACGGCGCTGACCGCGACCTTGTGGCACTTGCCCTCGGCGCGCTTCTTCAGGTAGTACTCGCGAAGGGCCGGGTCGCTCATCCTGGCGCGGTCGGCGGCGAGCCACAGGTACCACCTCAGGTGGGGCGAGCCGCGCTTGGAGAGATGGGCGCGCGTGCCCTCGAGCTCGCCGGACTCGAAGACCGACGGGTCGCACCCGGCGAAGGCCACGATCTGGGCGGCCGAGGTGAACCGCGACACGTCCCCGATCTCGCCGAGTATGCCGGCGCCGCACACGGTGCCGATGCCGGGTATGGTGGTGATGGGCGAGCCGGCTATGAGCCTCTCGAGCTCCGCGTCGAGTTCGGCCATCTGGCCCTGCGTGAACTCGATCTGGGCGACGAGCTGGCGAAGCTGGAACTCCAGCGGGGCGCTGGGCTGCCCGACCGAGGACTTGGCCAGGGCCTTCAGGCGCTCGGCGTCGGCGCGTCCGAGCCGCTTGCCGGAGGCCTCCCGCATCGCCTTCTCGACGGAGTCCACGCGCGCGTGCGCGACGTTGGCCGCCGAGCCCCACCTCTTCAGCACGGCGCAAGCGGCCTTGCCGAAGTCGTCGGAGAAGAAGCCGTGGAACTCGGGGAACACGACGTCGACTATCGCGTGCGCGCGGCGCTTGCAATCGCCTACAATGTGGGAGAGGGAGGTGCGGGACCTCGCCAGCGACCTCAGGTCGTCCGTCTCGGACTTCGATCGGCGCCTCCTCGTGGGGTTCCCGGCCAGGAGCCACAGGGCCAGCGCCTCGGCGTCCACCGCGTCGTTCTTCACCTTCCTCACGCTCATGGCCTTGCGCCAGTTGGACGTGAGCAGCGGGTTCACCTCGAAGACCTCGTAGCCGTGGGCCTCGAGGAACGCTATGAGGTTGCGCCCGTAGTGGCCGGTCGCCTCCAGGCACACGCCCGACTCGCCGCATGCGGCGCCGACCTCGGCCAGCTTGGCGAGCAGGGACGCGAACCCCTCCTCGTCGTTCTTGAACTCGAATCTGAGAAGCAGCCTCTCGCCGCCCTCCCGGATCACCGCCGCCGAGTGCTTGTTCTTGGCCAGGTCGATCCCGATGTTGTAGAGCACTTGATTGCCTCCTTCCGGTAGAAGCCTCTGCCGCCATGGCGGGTTTCCCCTCGACCCGGCGGCGCGCAGCCTCTTCCGATGTGAAGCAACCAGGTGCTATCCAGCTGATTCGCGCATTTCCGCCGGGCGGGGCGCCACCCTCGCTCAAAAGGACCCAGGGCCTTAGGACTGTTCTCAAGCGAACCCCGCCGTCGGAGATTATGCCCCATATCCAATTGCTTGGATTACTGGACATAAGTCACCGGGTGGGTGACGGGATTTAGGATAAGAGGACTGTCTGAGCGAGCGAAGCGAGCGAGTTCCGCAGCTGCTTCGCCGTAGTGACGAGCGCTTAGCCCCCGCAGAGCGGAGAGGCACCGCCGGATGTGCCGTCATCCCGCCCGTCACGCCTAAAGGCCTTTGATACGAGACACGGCTTCTAAGGCGGATTCGCGGGAGCCGAAGGCAGTCAGGCGGAAATATCCCTCGCCGCTGGGTCCGAAGCCGGAGCCGGGCGTTCCCACGACTTGCACCTCGGCAAGCAGCAGGTCGAAGAAGTCCCATGAGGTCATGCCATCAGGCGTCTTCAGCCAGATGTAGGGCGCGTTTGCCCCGCCCGAAACCTCGTAACCCGCCGCGCGCAGGCCTTCAAGGATGATGCGCGCATTCTCGCGGTAGAAGGCAATCTGCTCGCCAGTCTGGCGCGCACCCTGCTCGCTGTATACCGCCATGCCCGCACGCTGGACGATGTACGGCGTGCCGTTGAACTTCGTTCCATGACGGCGGGCCCATAGATCGTGCATCGACACGCCATCGGCATCCTTCAGGTCGCGCGGTACCACCGTGTAGCCCAGCCGCGTGCCCGTGAATCCGGCGTTCTTCGAGAAACTGCGGATCTCGATGGCGCACGTACGGGCCCCTTCGCATTCGTAAATGGAATGAGGCAGGGCCGGGTTGGTGATGTAAGCCTCATAGGCGGCGTCGTAGATGATAACTGCGCCATGCTCGTTGGCGTAGTCGACCCACGCCTGCAAACGCTCCTTGTCGATGACAGCACCGGTCGGGTTGTTGGGGAAGCACAGGTAGATGATCGATATGTCGGCATCGGGACTGGGCAATGCGGGCGCGAAATCGTTTTCGCGCGTGCATGGCATGTAGACGACGTTGCTCCACAGCCCCGTCGTCGCATCGAAGACGCCCGTCCGCCCGGCCATCACGTTGGAATCGACGTAGACCGGGTACACCGGGTCGCACACCGCGATTCGCGCGTCAGCGCTGAAGATCTCCTGGATGTTCGCAGAATCGGACTTCGCGCCATCGCTGACGAACACCTCGTCGGGCGCGATGTCGGCGCCGCGGACCGCGTAGTCGTGCTGCGCAATCGCCTGGCGCAAGAAGTCATAGCCTAAATCGGGCGCGTACCCGTGGAACGTCTCAACCGCGGCCATCTCGTCAACCGCGCTGTGAAGCGCCTCGACGATGGCAGGCGCCAATGGCTGGGTCACGTCTCCGATTCCCAAGCGCACGATGCGCCCGGCAGCTTCGGGGTTCGCCTCGCAGTAACCCTGGATCTTGGACGCCACCGTCGAGAACAGGTAGTCGCCGGGGAGCTTTAGGTAGTTGCCGTTGGCCTTGAACATGTTGCGCACTCCTTACCAGTTAGGGTCCACCACGTGAGGCGGCTCGTCTTGCGGGCAGGCGTCCTCGGCGAAGACGCCTTCGAACACCGTGACGGCAGGGCCGGTCATGAACACGTGGCCGCTTTCGCAGTCCCACCGTATGACCAGGTCGCCACCGAGCAGGTGGGCAATCACCGTATCGTCGGTCAAGCCGTTTAGAATGCAGGCCACGACGCTCGCGCACGTGCCCGTGCCGCAGGCGAGCGTCTCGCCAGTCCCCCGCTCCCACACGCGCATGTTTATCTCGCCGCGGCCCAGCACCTGCACGAACTCGGCGTTCACCCGCTCGGGAAACGCCGTGTGCGTTTCGAAATGGGGGCCGATTTGCGCAACCGGGAAGCTGGCTGTGTCGTCGACGAAGACCACGGCGTGAGGGTTGCCCATGGAAACGCAGGTCATCGCGAACTGCCGGCCCGCAACCTGGATAGGCGCCGCAATGACGGGCGATTCATCAGCAACGACGGGAACAAGTCCGGCATCGAGCACCGGACATCCCATGTCTACCGTGACCGAGCCCACGCGCCCGTCCTGGACGTTCAGCGAAAGCCGCTTCACACCCGCCTGCGTGTTCACGGTGATGACAGTCTTGTCGGTAAGCCCGTGGTCGTACACATACTTGCCCACACAGCGGATGCCGTTTCCGCACATAGCCGAACGCGATCCGTCGGCGTTGAACATTTCCATGAAGAAGTCCGCCTGCGAAGACGGGCGTATGAGGATCAACCCGTCGGAGCCGATTCCGTAATGACGGTCGCTGATTATCTTCGCAAGCGATGCGGGATTGTTCACGGTTTCCTCGAAGCAGTTGACGTACACGTAGTCGTTGCCTGCACCGTGCATTTTCGTGAACTTCACGATTCTATCCTCCCTGGCTGTCCTGTTAATCCAAGCCTAGATCGGCGGCAACATGGGCTGCCTCCTGCAGCGCGTCGGCCATCGCCGTGGCGACGAGCGTCGATCCCAGGCGCGCGTCCCCCGCCCGGTACACGTTGGCGAAACCGGCGAACGCGTCGATGACCGGCTGCTCGGGCCCCGTGAAGCCCTTGGCGATCAGCACGAGGTCCGCAGGGATCTCGTATTTCACGCCATCGGGAAGCGAGCGGACCTGCACGGCGCAAACGCTGCCCGTGCCGTCGTCAGAAAAACCCACCGTATCGGTCGACCACAGGCGTGGGTCGTTGCCGAACAGCTCGGCCGCCTCCCGCTGGCCATACGCCTGCGCGTACGCGACCCGCGGGCCCGGCCACGTATGCTCCCCCACTTCATCGGGCGGGCATGCTGCACGGACGACCTGGCGGACGCTGCGCGCGCCCTGACGAATCGCCGTCGCCGCACAGTCGACGCCGGTGTCGCCGCCGCCGATTACCGCGACGTCCTTACCCGCTGCCGTTATCGCCGCATCGCGGCCATCCAAAAGGGCCGCTGTGGCCTCAGTCAAGTAATCAAGCGCGAAATGCACGCCGGAAAGCCCCCTGCCCTCCACATCTACATCGCGCGGGGTACGCGCACCGCATGCTAATATGACCACATCAGACGCTTCGGCGATGTCGGTTGCAATTACAGCGGCATCACACCCGCAGATGAACTGGATGCTGCTTTCCTCCATCAACTTCAGGCGGCGCTCGACGACGTCCTTGGGCAGCTTCATGTTAGGAATGCCGTACATCAGCAGTCCGCCCGGCCGCGCATCGCGCTCATACACGCGCACGCGCGCACCCCGGCGCGCAAGCTCCCATGCGGCCGCCAGGCCCGCAGGACCCGACCCCACCACGCTCACGAGCGGGGCGTTTTGCGCTGCAGCAGGAAGCGGAACAATCCCCGATTCCCACTGGTAGTCAGACAAGGCGCGCTCGTTGTCATGAATGGTCACGGCGTCGTCGTTGAGCCCCAAGTTGCACGCCGTCTCGCACGGTGCGGGGCACACACGGCCGGTGAACTCGGGAAACGGGTTCGTCAGAGCAAGCCGCTTGACTGCATCGGCCATGCGCCCGCGGCACATGAGGTCATTGGTCTCGGGAATGAGGTTGTGAAGGGGGCAGCCCGTCGCACGTTTTGCGCCGTTGAACGCGATTCCGCTCTGACAGAACGGCACGCCGCAGTTCATGCAGCGGCTCGCCTGGTCCCGCTGGTCATCCACGCCAAGATCGATCACGATGTCGTGGAAATCCGCTACCGCCTCGCCGGCTGGCCGAACGCCGTGTTCCACGCGCCCGATCGTCAGATACGCACCCGGTCTACCCATCTTCTTCCCGCTTTCGCCTTTCCTGACTGTTACTCAATAGCTTGCTGCGCGGCTTTGCGCGACGAGCCTGTTCGAGACGTCGGAGATTCTTCGCTTCCGCTCAGAATGACAACTAAAACGCATCTCCCTCTATGCCCTGTACCTCTATGCCCTGTACCTCTGCCTTCACGACGCGTCGCGCAGCTCGAAGGCTCGCTCGACAGCCTCGTCGTGCGTCAATCCCGACGCCTTCAGCTTGTCCGTCAGTTGCATGATGTTCTTGTATTCGCGCGGAATCACCTTGACGAAGTCATCGGCGATATCACTGAAGCGGTACAGCAGTTTCACGCCAAGCGGGCTTCCCGTTCGCTGGACGTGCTCGTCGATGAGCCTGCGCACGAAATTGAGCTCGTCGCGGTCGGGCGCCTCAAGATCGACCATGTCGCGGTTGCATCGTTCAGGCAGCGTATGCTCGGCATCATACACATACGCCACGCCGCCGCTCATGCCCGCCGCGAAGTTCAGTCCCACCTCGCCAAGCACCAACACGACGCCGCCCGTCATGTACTCGCAGCCATTGTTGCCCACGCCTTCCACAACAAGCGTGGCACCCGAGTTGCGCACGGCGAAACGCTGGCCAGCAAGGCCGTTCACAAACCCCTTGCCCCTAGTCGCCCCATAAAACGCAACGTTTCCGGCCACAATGTTTTCTTCAGGCCTATACGTCGCGGCGCGGTGAGGCGCCACCGTCACGATGCCTCCCGAAAGCCCTTTGCCGAAAAAGTCGTTGGCCTCGCCTTCGATGTTCAGCGTGATGCCCGCGGGAAGGAAAGCGCCAAAGCTCATGCCGCCCGACCCGGTGCAGTCGATCGTAAGCGTCTCGTCGGGCAGCCCCTCGGCGTGGCGCGCCGTCACCGCAGAGCCCAGAAGCGTGCCGACGCAGCGGTTCACGTTGGCGATGTCCACATGGAAACGCTGCGGCACAAGCGCGCTGCGCGCGTCGTTGGTGTAGGGAACCAAAAGTGTCGCGTCGAGCGTTTGTGGCAAGGTGTCCTCGGGCGCGCAGGACACAACCGAATGCGGGCTGTTGGCGCCTTCAATCGTACGGCCGTACTCCGCGCGCGCCACAACGAGAAGATCCGATAAATCGACAAGGCGGGCCTTCCAGCTGCGCGCGTCATCTTTCTGACGTAGACAATCAGCGCGCCCGACCATTTCTTCGACGGTCGAAAACCCGAGGCTGGCCATAATGCGGCGCAGTTGCTCGGCCACCATGAGCATGAAGTTCTCGACGTATTCGGGCTTACCGGCAAAACGGTTGCGTAGCACGCAGTTCTGCGTGGCGATGCCGACCGGGCACGTATCTTGCTGGCAATCACGCTGCATGAGACAGCCCATGGCCACGAGCGGCATGGTGGCGAATCCGAATTCCTCGGCGCCGAGCAAGCAGGCAATCGCAACGTCTCGCCCGTCCATAAGCTTGCCGTCGGCCTCCAGCACCACACGGGAACGCAGCCCGTTACGCAAAAGCGTCTGCTGCGCTTCTGCCAATCCCAGTTCTAACGGCAACCCAGCATGGTAAATCGAATCGCGCGGTGCCGCACCCGTACCACCGTTGCTGCCCGAAATCAGGATTTTGTGCGCCCCACCTTTCGCCACGCCCGTCGCAATGGTGCCAACACCCGCCTCGGCAACGAGCTTCACCGATATCCGTGCGTTCGGGTTGGCGTTCTTCATGTCGAAGATGACTTCGGCCAAGTCCTCGATTGAATAGATGTCATGGTGCGGAGGCGGCGATATGAGCCCCACGCCCGGCGTGCACCGGCGTGCCCGCGCGATCCACGGCCACACCTTGCCACCCGGCAGATGGCCTCCCTCGCCGGGCTTGGCGCCTTGGGCCATCTTGATCTGGATCTCATCGGCACTCATGAGGTAACGGCTCGTAACGCCGAATCGCCCCGAGGCTATTTGCTTGATGGCCGAGCGCCGGCTGTCGCCGTTGGGCAACGGCATCTCGCGCGCCGGGTCCTCGCCGCCCTCGCCGCTGTTGGACCGACCGTGCAGTCGGTTCATGGCAATGGCCAGACATTCGTGCGCTTCTTGCGATATGGAGCCGTAGCTCATGGCACCCGTATTGAAGCGCTTGACGATTTCGCGCGCGGGTTCGACGTCTTCAAGCGGAATGGCGGCGCATTTCGGTGCGAAATCGAGCAGGTCGCCCAGACGCACAGCGCGACCAGCCACATGAACCGACGAACTGTACTCTTCAAACAGCGCCGCATCGCCTTCGCGCACTGCGCGCTGCAACAAGTTGATCGTCAGGGGGCTTATGAGGTGCTCCTCGCCGCCAACGGGACGCCACGACGTGATCCCCGAGCTGGGCAGCTGATCGGGAGCGGGACTGCGTAGCATGGCGCCCAGGACCGCAGCGCGCTCGTCGCATTCACGCTGCACATCGTCGATGTTCAGGCCCCCGATGCGACTGACAGTTCCCGTAAAATGCTCGTTGACGAACGAGTCTGCCAGGCCCACGGCCTCGAACACCTGGGCGGCGTGATACCCCTGCATGGTAGAGATGCCCATCTTCGACATGACGGATACGATGCCGGCGACCACTGCCCTGTTGTAGTTGCGCTGCGCCTCGACAGAGCCGAGCGCGATAACGCCCCGCTCGCATAACGCGGCTATCGTATCGTGCGCGAGATAAGGGTATATTCCCGACGCCGAGTAACCCACGAGCGCCGCGAAATCGTGCGGCGTGATGGCGTCCCCGGTTTCAACGATGATGTCGGCGTGAGTGCGAAGCCCGCGCCGAAGCAGGTGGTTGTGTACCGATGCCACTGCGAGCAGCGACGGGATGGGCACGCGGCCCTTGCCTGCGCGGTCCGAAATCACGATCAGGTCGGCACCCGAGCGCACGGCTTCCTCGGCACGTGCGCGCATGACGCCAAGCGCCTCGGCCAGCGCATGGGGACCGTCGTCCGCCGCATATGTGGCGCTGAGAGCCACCGGTTTGAAGCCATGCTTCTCGATGCGCGCGAGCGCCTGGAACTGGGCGCGGTCGAGCAAGGGCGTATCTAGCCGCACGAGCCGGCAGTTGGCGCGCGCGTCTTCCAGCAGGTTGCCGTGGTTGCCGACGTACAGCAGCGTAGACGTGATGAACGATTCGCGCAAGGCATCAATAGGCGGATTGGTGACCTGCGCAAAAAGCTGGTTGAAATAATCGAAGAAGCTCCGGGGCCTCTCGGATAGGCAGGCGATGGGGCTGTCGGTTCCCATCGACGCCAGCGGAGCCTTGCCGTCGCGCGCCATGGGGATGACGGCCTCCTCGACATCGTCGAAGAAGTAGCCGTGTTGCGCCTGCCGCACGTGCAGCGGCAGGCCGTCATCGGGTTGGGACAGCGGCGCCTGACCCCGGCGCCCCGTTTGGGCTGGGGCGCTGGGCGCCTGCGCGCCAGGCGCGTCGTCTCCGACGAGCTCATCGAGCGTGAGCATCTCGGCATCGATCCAGCTGCGGTAGGGCTTCTCGTTGGCGAAGGCGTCCTTGATCTCGTCGTCGAAAAGCACGCGCGCCTGCGAGGGGTCGACGAGCAACATCTGTCCGGGCCCCAAGCTGCCGGCGATGAGCACGCTGGCGGGGTCCACGTCAAGCACGCCCACTTCGCTCGACAGGATGAGCCGGTCATCGGAGGTGACGTAGTACCGCGCGGGGCGCAGCCCGTTTCGGTCGATGGTCGCGCCCGTCACGCACCCGTCTGAAAACGCTATGGCAGCAGGCCCATCCCAACCTTCGGTCAGCATTGACTGGTAGGCGTCCCATGCGCGCCGCTTGTCGGAGAGGTTGTCGTTGTTGTCCCACGGCTCAGGCAGGATCATCGACACGGCGCGGGCAAGGCTGCGGCCGTTCATGGTTATGAATTCCAGCACGTTGTCGAGCATAGACGAGTCCGACCCCTCGCCGTTCAGAATCGGCAGCACGTTTGCAAGATCGGCGCCCATGACCGGCGAGTACAGGTTTGCCTCGCGCGCCCGCGTCCAACTGACGTTGCAGCGCAGCGTGTTAATCTCACCGTTGTGCACGATGTAGCGGTTGGGATGCGCGCGTTCCCACGACGGGGTCGTGTTCGTGGAATAGCGCGAATGCACGAGCGCCACCGCCGTCTCGGTTGACGCGTCGTCCAGGTCGCAGTAGAAGCGTCGCAGCTGTGTGGATACGAGCATGCCCTTATACACGATGGTGCGCGCGCTCATCGAGCAGACATAGAAGATGCGCCCCTCAAGCGCCGGATCAGATGCGGCCGCCTTCTCGATGGTGCGGCGACAGACGTAGAGCCTGCGTTCGAACTCATCGCCGCCTTCCACATCATCGGGCCGCGCAAGAAAGACCTGCTTGATCGTGGGCATGCATTCGCGCGCCGTATCGCCCAGATCATGCGGATCAACCGGTACATCGCGCCAGAACAACAACGGCACTCCGCAGCGCGCGCATCCCTCTTCGAAGATTCGGACGGCGCTTGCCACCCCCTCATCGTCGCGCGGGAGGAACAACATGGCCACGCCGTAATCGCCCTCTGCGGGAAGGATGTGACCGCACTTCTGAGCTTCCTTGCGAAAGAACCGATGCGGCACCTGGAACAGGATGCCGGCACCGTCACCCGTGTTCTTCTCTAGGCCCACGCCGCCGCGGTGCTCAAGGTTGACAAGCACCGACAGCGCATCGTCGATCATCTGATGCGACCGCTTGCCCTGCAGGTGCGCCAAAGCACCGATGCCGCAGGCGTCGTGTTCGAATTCCGGCCGATACAGGCCCTTGCGGGCCGCTAAGCTGGACGAGTCGTTTCCCATAGTGCCCCTCATCATTTGCCCTGTACGCAATAAAGGCTACGGGCATAACGTGTCCCAACCGTTTCAGCACCGTTTCAAGCAAGTTAAACTTCCTACTCCTGTCACATCCAGTAGTAGCCTACGCCGCGTACGGTTCCAATGTGCTCGGCTAGGCCGGGGCCCAGCTTTGCGCGCACGCGGCGTATGTGCACGTCGACGGTGCGCGACCCGACGTAGGTATCGAACCCCCAGACGTTCTGCAACAGCACGTCGCGCGAAAACGTGTGGTTGGGATGCTGTACGAGGAACGCGAGCAGCGCGTATTCCAAGTACGTGAAGTCCACCGGCTCGCCCGAGATCGTCACCTGGTACGTCGCTAGGTTCATCGTCATGTCGTCAACGGTGATGGTCTTCGCCTGGTCATCCGCGTTCGTGCCCAACAAACGGCGGATGCGGACGAGGCATTCGGCATGGCTGGCATCGTGCATGACGAAATCGCAGGATAGGTCAGATGAAAGTCGCATCTCGCCGACGAGCGACTCGTCGGTGATGGCCAAAAGCGCGCACCCCCGGCTTTCCGAGAGCGCGACCACTTCCTGCAAGAGCTCGAACGCTTTATCGCGCGCCTCGAAAATTACCAAATCGACATCGGCGCCCGGAGCCAGCAGCCGCCTGAGCCGCTTGGTCGAGGCCGCAGAGACGTCGACGTCCAGCGTCGACAGGACGGGCTGGAACTTGAACGCGCTGTCGAGCGTGTTGGCGATGAAGAGGACCTGCTTGTTCATCTAAGGCCTTCCCTGCCCGCGGGCCGGCATGCCGTCGATGAAGAAGACGCAATACCAGATGATGAACGAGTAGACGATCCAGATGCGGCGCGACCGGTCTGCTCCCGCGCGATGCTCGTCGAGCAGGCGGCGAAGCTCGTCCACGTCGAAGAAGCGCGCCGCCACATCGCTTTCGAACGCGCGCTTCACCTCGTTGAAGCACCGCCCCTCGCGCAGCCACGACACGACGGGCACCGGAAAGCCCAGCTTTTCCTTCTGGGCCCAGTCGCGCGGGATGGCGCGCTCGGCCGCTTCGCGCAGCGTCACCTTCGTCTGGCGCTCGGTCACTTTCTGCGACGTGGGGATGGTTGACGCGAGGGCGAACACCTCGCGGTCGAGGAACGGGACGCGCGATTCCAGCGAATGCGCCATCGCCATCTTGTCGGTCTTCAGCAGGATGTCGCCGACGAGCCAGAACTGCATGTCGACGTGCTGCATGCGCGTCGTGTCGTCGAGCCCGGCTGCCTCGGCATAGGCTGCGGCCGTCAGCTGCTGGGGCGTGGGCAGGCTGCCCAGCCGGTCGCGCAGGGCGGGAGCCAGCAGGCGGTCGCGCTCTGCGGGCGTGAAGGCGACGCCGTTGGCGTTCGTGTAGTACCACTCCTCGACCTGCTCGGATGCGCGCTCGAGATAATTCGCACCGCGCTGGCCCATCGCATGCAGCACCTTCGAGCCGGCGCGCAGCACGCCCTTGGGCACCTTGCTCACACGCTCGTTGGCAAAGGGCGTCTGGTATATGCGGTAGCCGCCGAAGAACTCGTCTGCCCCTTCGCCCGAAAGCACCGCCTTGACGCGGCAGGCGGCCAGCTTGTCGACGAAGTACAGCGCAACCGCGCTCGGGTCGCCGGACGGCTCGTCCATATGCCATTGCACGCGGGGCAGCGATTCCCAATACTCGTCTTCGGTGATGTGATGCGCATCGTTTTCCACGTTCAGCCGGCCGGCAAGCTCGCGCGCCCAGCTGACCTCGTCGCGTTCGCTCTCGTATTCGGCGAACCCCACGGTGAACGTTTTTATGTCGGGGTTCTCGCGCGCCAGGCACGCAGCCAGGTAGCTCGAGTCGATGCCGCTTGACAGGAACGACCCCACTTCGACGTCGGCGACGTTGTGGTAGCGCACCGATTCGCGCATCGCCGCCTCGATGAGGTCGACCGTCTCTTCCGCGGAGCGGCTGGCATCAGGGCGGAAGTCAGGACGCCAGTAGCGCACGCACTGGAGCGGCGCATCGTCGCGCACGCGCAGGTAATGGCCGGGCAGCAGCTTGAACACGCCCTTGAAGAACGTCTCGGGCAGCGCCGAGAACTGGAAGCACAGGTACTGGGCAAGCGCCTCCTCGTTCAGCTGGCGCTCGTAGGCCGGATGCTCGAGGATGGACTTGATTTCCGACGCGAAGATGAACTGGCCGCGTTGCATGGTGTAGTAGAACGGCTTGATGCCGAAGAAGTCGCGCGCGCAAAACAGCTCGCGGGTGCGCGTGTCGTGGATGGCGAAGGCGAACATGCCGCGCAGGCGCGAGAGGACCTCTGCGCCCCAGGCGATGTAGCCGACGAGCAGCACCTCGGTGTCGGAATTGGTCGCGAAGGAATAGCCGAGCGTTTCCAGCTCGGCGCGCAGCTCGCGGTAGTTGTAGATCTCGCCGTTGAACACGATGGACCACCGGGTGCCGTCTTCGTCGCGCACGAGGGGCTGGGCCCCGCCTTCCAAGTCGATGAGCGAGAGCCGCCTATGCCCGAGCGCCACGCCGCTCTGAATGATGCGCCCCTCGCCATCCGGGCCGCGATGGGCCATGACGTCGCACATCCGCTGAAGCGTCGCGAAGTCGGCTTCTGCTTCCGCCGCCTTAGTGAATCCGCAAATGCCGCACATGCACGCACCCTTTACCCACAACCGGTCAACCTGCAAGCTTCCCGCTGTCTGTCATGCGAGGATTCTAAAATGCGCTGCCGCAGCGACCGGACCGCCGCGCGCGTTGTTTCGCAAACGGAAACGTCGATTTAATACCCCTGCAACAATGCTGGGAAATAATAAGCGCGAACGCGAGACGGGAGGTCGCAATGGCAAAGCACATCTTCGTGACGGGCGGCGTGGTGTCGTCGCTGGGCAAGGGGATAACCGCCGCATCGCTCGGGCACCTGCTGAAGGCGCGCGGCTACAAGGTGACCATGCAGAAGATGGACCCGTACCTGAACGTCGACCCCGGAACCATGAGCCCGTTTCAGCACGGCGAGGTGTTCGTGACCGACGACGGGCACGAGGGCGACCTTGACCTGGGGCACTACGAGCGCTTCATCGACGAGAACCTCTCGCGCGAGTCGAACTTCACGCAAGGCTCGGTTTACCAGTCGCTCGTGGCGCGCGAGCGTCGCGGCGATTTCCTGGGCGGCACGGTGCAGGTCATCCCGCACGTGACCGACGCCATAAAGGAGCGCGTGCTGCGCGCGGCAATGCAGACGGGCGCCCACATCGTCATCTCGGAGATCGGCGGCACCATAGGCGACATCGAAGGGCAGCCGTTCATCGAGGCCGTGCGCCAGCTTCGCCACGAGCTTGGCCCCGACAACGTCGTGTTCGTTCACGTCAGCCTCGTGCCCTACATCGCGGCGGCCCACGAGGTGAAGACGAAGCCCACGCAGCATTCCGTGAAGGAGATGCGCGGCATGGGCGTGCAGCCCGACTTCATCGTGTGCCGCTCCGACCATGAGATAGACGACGCCGTGCGCGCCAAGATCGCTCACTTCTGCGACGTGGACGTAGACTCGGTGCTGTCGTGCGTCGACGCGCCGAGCATCTACGACGTGCCGCTCGACCTGTTCGGACAGGGCTTCGACGCGAAGGTGCTCCAGCGCCTGAAGCTGCCCGAGTGCGAGCTTGCGCGCGTGCCCATGGCCGACTACGTCGAGGCGGCCGCCCGCTGCGAGGGCCAGGTGAGCATTGCCGTCGTCGGCAAGTACACGAGCCTGCCCGACGCCTACCTGTCGGTCATCGAGGCGCTGCACCATGCCGGCGTGGCAAACGGCGTGAAGACGGATATCCGCCTCATCGACGGCGAGCAGCTTGACGACGGCAACGCGGCCGACGTGCTTTCGGGCATGGACGGCATCCTGGTGCCGGGCGGTTTCGGCCAGCGCGCCTTCGAGGGCAAGATAGCCGCCGCCCGCTACGCGCGCGAGAACGGAGTGCCCTACCTGGGCATCTGCCTGGGCCTGCAGGCGGCGGTCTGCGAGTTCGCGCGGCATGTGGCCGGGCTTGAAGGCGCGACGTCTTCCGAGTTCGCCGACGAGGGGACGCTGGCTGCCGACGGCGCCGTTCCCTTCGTCATCGACCTCATGCCCGAACAAGAAGACGTCGAGGACAAGGGCGGCACCATGCGCCTGGGCGCCTACCCGTGCAAGGTCGCACCTGAAACGAAGGCGTTTGCCGCCTACGGCGCCGAGCTGGTGTACGAGCGCCACCGCCACCGCTACGAGGTGAGCAACGCCTACCGCGACGAGCTCGCCGCCAAGGGGCTCATGATTTCCGGCCTTTCCCCCGACGGGCGCCTGACCGAGATGGTCGAGCTTGCTGACCATCCCTGGTTCGTCGCCACGCAGGCCCATCCCGAATTCAAGAGCCGCCCCCTAAAGCCGCACCCCCTCTTCCGCAGCTTCATAGCCGCGGCAATACGTTGAAGCGCCGGCACCAGGCATCGGCGTTTCACCCAGGAGCTCAATGAATCAGTAGAGCTTGCGGAACATGAAACCGTTTGCAGCTTCTTCGATCGAGTCGTCGAGGGGCTGAAGTGCTGGGGCAGAGACGCCCGCTTTGGCAGCGCGGCGCGCAAGCGCGCGTTCAATCAGCCAGTCGGCAACCTCGGGGTTCTTGGATAGAACGGGGCCATGGAGGTAGGTGCCGATGACGTTGCGGTACAAAACGCCGTCGGCGATGCCATCGTCGTTGTTGCCCTTGCCGTGTTTTCCGATGACGCGCCCGAAGGGGACGCACGTATCGCCCAGATACGTGCGTCCGGCATGGTTTTCGTAACCGACGACCGGCATGCGCGCGAGCGAGCTTTCCAGCGCGATGTTGCCGACGAGACGATTGCGCGAACCACCCTCGGCGCGCTTGGTGGCGAGGTCGAGGATTCCCAGGCCCGGCACGCTTTCGTCGTTCAGAAGCCATTCAGTGCCGAGTATTTGGTAGCCGCCGCATATGGCGAGCAGGGCCCCGTCGTCTTCCACGAAATCGCGTAAAACATGGGCTTGCGCAATCAGGTCGCGCGACGCCAAGCGCTGCTCGCGGTCGGGCCCACCGCCCAGAAAGACGATGTCGACATCCGAAAGGTTGATTTCATCCCCGTGTCTCACGCGCACAACGTCGACCTTCAAGCCGCGCCAACGAGCACGATTCACGAGCACCGTGACGTTGCCTGCATCACCGTACAGGTTCAGCAGTTCCGGGTAAAGATGCACGATTGTGAGTCCCTCAGCCGGTTGTCCAATGGAACTAGGAGCGGATGCAGGCATTCGGCCGTAAGCGTTGCGTCTCGTTACGTGTGCCCGTCCAGTCGCAGGAGAAGCTTCGCATGCTGTTTCAGGCTCGGGCGTTCGATCCAAACTTGTGACGGGTTCGGCGACATGCATATGACCTTCAACGCAAAGGCGGTCAAGTCCTGCTTTTACGCCGGGCAGTGCCGTGTAGTTCGCGATGAGGAACAGCGTTGTGTCGGGGGACTCTGCGGCGGCTTTGCCGAGAAAGTCCTCGGCATCGTCGATGAGGTCGGCGTGAATGTCAGCATGCTTCAAACGCAATTGCATGTCGTTGCGCCTAATCCCGCCTGCGAATGCCGTCAGGTCAGGGATGCCTGCAAGCTCTTGGAAATCGACGTCCCACAGCCACGAGACGTCATGCCCGTCGGCCTCGCGGTCGTTGATGAAGAATGCGACGGCCTTGGGCCCGGGCTCGCTTGCAACGATGCGGAGGTTCTGGTTGAACCCGGTCGGGTTTTTCGCCAGGTTCAAGAGTATACGACGTCCCTGCAACTGATAGGCTTGCAAGCGCCCATTATGAGGTGAATATGCTTGTATGGCTCTATCTACGCTGGCAAACGCAACACCGCAACAGTCAGCCGCAACATATACGGCCAAAACGTTGTAGAGCATGTACGCGCCCTCGAAGGGTGTGATGACGTGCTCAGAAGACCTTTCGCGTTGCACGTTGAACGACGCGCCGTCAGCGCCGAGCGCAACATCGCATCCGGCGTAGTCGGGTTGGACGCGTGTAAACCCGCACGTCGGGCATTGAAACGATCCAAGCTGGCCGTATTGGCGCCACGTGTAGTTCAGCAGAGAATCGCAGCATTGGCACATGCTTGCGTCGGCGATGCTGTTCTGCGGCAGCCCCAAATCTTCATTTAGGCCAAAAGAAACGCGCTTGTTGGAGACACGTTCGGCGATTGCTTGGCACAAGGGGTCGTCGGCGTTATAGATGAGTGTCGATTCAGGAGACGCATCCAGCGCTCCGGCGATTGCCGCCTGGATGTGGTCGATCTCGCCCATGCGGTCAAGCTGGTCGCGGAACAGGTTAAGCAGTACGACGTAGTCGGCCCGAAGTTGTGGCAACGACTTGGCCAGCCACAATTCGTCGCTTTCGAACACGCCCCAGTCGGCTTTGTCGGCGTGCAGCAGGGAAGTCGCCAAGCCGGAATCGAGGTTGGCGCCCGTGCGATTGCACGCTACTGTCTTATCGGCTGCTTCAAACGCGTCGGCGAGCAGGTTCGTGACCGTGGTCTTGCCGTTGGTGCCCACGACCACGACCGACCCTTCGCTTAGGCGCGGCTTCAGGTCGGCGATGAGCGTCGGGTCGATGTAGAGCGCCGCCTTCCCGGGGAAGTTCTCGGCCGGGCGGTGAAACGCTGTACGAAGCCCCCAGGTCGAAACCGCGCCCACTGCTTTCGCTATGTCAAATCTCAGGCTCATCGGTTATAGTGCCTCCTAAGCCGGCATGATTAATCAGCGCTAGACTGCAGCTTCCCCGCGCTCGCGGGTGCGGATGCGCACGACCTCCTCGACGGCGCTGATGAAGATCTTCCCGTCGCCGACCTCGCCGGTCGCGGCTGTTTCGCAGATGAGGTCAACCAGCATGTCTACGTCCTCGTCGGGCACGATGAGCTCGAACTTCACCTTGGGGATCATGTTCAGCAACACCTCGGTTCCTCGGTAGAACTCCGACCACCCATGCTGGTTGCCGCAACCCATGACCTGGCCCACGGTCATGCCCGAAACGTCTGCTGCAAACAGCGCGTCTTTCAACGGCTCGAGCTTCTCAGGCCTCACTATGGCGATGATTCTTTTCATGTTGCGTGCTCCTTTCGAGCGACAAGGGGATAATCCCGCCCGCCTTTGCGTGTCCGTCCAATCGGCGGGAAGCGCTCCGCCCCACAAGCTTGTGCCGCTAATCAAGTCCCAGGTAGGCTGGGTAGGCGCTCTCGCCGTGTGTCGCGACGTCCAAGCCCCGCGCCTCGTCTTGCTCGCTGACACGCAACGAGCTGTGGAAGACGGCTTTGGCAGCTAACCCGATGACCAGCCCGCCAGCGATGACGAACGCGAGCGTCACCAAGATGCCCAGGGCCTGGCTTGCGAGCAGCGAGACGTCGCCGGTGTATACGAGTCCGCCGAAGTCGGTCCACGACAGTTCGGGAACGCAGAACACACCGGTCAAAAGACCGCCGACCACTCCGCCGACCGAATGGCAGCCGAAAGCGTCAAGCGCGTCGTCGTAACCGATCTTGCGCTTGGCAACCGAGATGGCGAAGAAGCAGCACGGCGCCGTGACAAACCCGATGACGACAGCCGCCCACGGCTCGACGAACCCGGCTGCCGGCGTGATGCCGACAAGGCCCGCGACCAGCCCCGTGCAGGCGCCGACGAGCGTGGGCTTGCCGACGCGCAACCGCTCGACGACCATCCACGAAAGCATGCCGGCGGCCGACGCGGCGACAGTGTTAAGCAAGGCGAGCGCCGCCACGCCGTCTGCCGAGAACTGAGAACCGGCGTTGAAGCCGAACCATCCGAACCACAACAGCGCCGCACCCAACGCCACGAACGGTACGTTATGCGGACGATAGCTGACCAGGCCGAACCCACGGCGCCCGCCAAGCAGCAGGCACAGCACCAGGCCCGTGACGCCCGAGCTGATGTGCACGACGTCGCCGCCTGCAAAATCAAGCGCGCCGATCATGTCGCCGATGAGCGACCCCTCGCCGCCCCAAACCATGTGCGCGAGCGGCGCGTACACCAGGGGAATCCACAGCGCGATGAACAAGACCACAGCCCCAAACTTCATGCGCCCGGCAACTGCACCGGTTATGATGGCGCACGTGATCATGCAAAACGCCATTTGGAAGCATATGTTGATAATGGCGGGGTAGATGGCACCTTCGGGAACGTCAGCAGTCTGGACCAGCATGTCGTTAGTTGCCGCCAAGCACCCCAATTGGTCGAAGCCCCCAAAAACAGGTATCGATCCATCGCCGCCGTAAGCGAACGACCATCCGCATACGACCCACATCACGCCGACGATGCCAATGACGCTCATGACCATTATCATCGTGTTGACCACGTTCTTTCGCCGCGAAAGCCCTCCGTAGAAAAAAGCAAGCCCCGGGGTCATGAGCAGCACAAGCATCGTGCATATGAGCATGAAAGCGGTCGAACCTGTGTCGTACATCGCGATCACCTTCCTCTTCAATCGGGCTTGCTCGATTTTTAGGGCTGCGCATTACGCGTCTGTTACAAAACGCTGCGCGTAATCGCACGTTCATCGGCATGCAACCAGCTGTTAACTTTGAATCGCGCGTGATGTTAGGGATGGGAGCTCGGGTCAGGCGGCCCACCCAAGGTGGCGAGCCAACGTCACCAGTCGCCCTTTCACTTGGACATCCTGACTCCTGCAGTTAAGAAGGACCGAATTACTCTCGTGAGCTAGGGATGCGGCCTTGTTTTCTTGAACGTTCCCCGTCTCGCTACGAGGCTCCTCGCGGAATCTTCACAGCCGACTCGAAGACAACCCGAGATGCCGCTCGCGACGTTTATGCATACGTCCCCGACGTTTATTACGATCATGCCTGGACCGATGAAATGCTCTATGAGCGCTACGGGCTCACGCGGGAAGAGATCACATACATCGAATCCGTCGTGGCGCCGATGGAATAGCGCGCAGGAGATAACGTGGGGATCATCGCGCGCATAAGGGGCAAGGAGCCGGGAATCCTGAAGAAGATACCGCACGCCTCCCAGGGCAAGGGCCATTACGGCGAGTGCCTCACGGAATACGCCCTGGAACACGGCAATCTCGGGAACGTCGCCGTGTTCTCCAACGCCATCATCCCGCGAACGTCCGACCCCACGTCCACGTCGGAGATCGACGTCGTCATGCTCCACGAAAAGGGCGTCTTCGTCATCGAGTCGAAGAACTACTCGGGATGGATATTCGGCTCGGCCGACCAGAGGAACTGGACCGTGACGCTCAACTCCAACTCGAAGGAGCGCTTCTACAACCCCATCAAGCAGAACCGCGCCCACGTGAAAGCGCTCTCCGACTACCTCGACCTGGAAGAGGAGGCGTTCAGCTCCTACATCGTGTTCTCCGAGCGATGCGAGCTGAAGAAGGTGCCGCCCGATACCGCCGAGTACGTCATCTGCAGGAGGCACCACCTGCTGGGCAACATCCGGAAGGACCTCGACCGCTTCGACCCGATATTCGACGCGGCGACGTTCGAGGAGCTGAGGGCGTCGCTCGCCGCCCTCGCGGAAGGCTCCACCCAAACGGCCCGCACGCAGCACGTGGAGGAGGCCCGGAAGGTCGACTCGGGAAACGCCTGCCCGTGGTGCGGCTCCGAGCTCGTCAGGCGCAACGGCAAGTACGGCCCGTTCATGGGCTGCAGCTCCTACCCGAAATGCCGTTTCACCCGCGACGCCTAGCCACCAGCGGCTTTTGAGGATTTTTCTGCTTGCCCCGCCGGCCATCGGTGCCGCCGCGCGCTGCGTCGTCGTTGCCGGGCCGCAGCCCACGCGCCCCCGCCTGCGGGCTTGCGCGGGGCTGCCGCGCCCCACGGGGCGCACAGCGCATGGAAGCGCCACTGGGCTGCCGTGAGCGCGGGCC
>CAMOUE010000018.1 GCA_946626265.1 uncultured Eggerthellaceae bacterium
TAGAGCACCATGCGCAGCAGCATGATCGACATCATCTGGATCTGCTGCACGTCGTTGGTGCCACGTGTGATGAGCGATGCTGCCGAAAAGCGCTGAACCTCAGCGTCGGAAAACGACATGACCTTCTCGAACAGCTTGGTGCGCAGTTCGCGGCCGATTTTCGCGCCGGTGCGTGACGCGACGAAGCCGATGAGCGTGGCAATGAGTACCGAGAGCAACACGAACCCCATCATCTTCAGGGCGATTGTCAGAAGCGCGTTCATCTGCATGGCGCCCATGTCGTAGCCCAGCGCAGCGTATTCAGCGCGCGCAGCGACAATGGCCTGCTGGCCCACGAGGTTCTCGTCCACCTGAGTGCCAGGTTGCGCATATGCCAGCACGATGGGAAGCTCGACCGCGGCGTCGAGCTGCGAACGGTGTACTTGCCCGTAGGCGTTCATCAAGTACGTGCCGTCGGGGCCGGGGTCGTATGAAGCCTCGAACAGCAAGGCATCCTCCCCTTCGAGCTGGACGGCGATGGCATCGTACGTGGGTGCGCTCAGCTCGGTGGGCGACGCATGGTCGACACCCGCTTGCTGAATGCCCACGTCGACAATTTGAGCCGTGTAGTTGGGAAGCATGAGGTCGCAAAACGCCTGACCGATGAGCAGCACGAAGACGAGCGCCACCGCGCCCATGTGCTTGCCCAGGTACTTGAATAGCCTCATGCGAAACCTCTCGTGATATCGCGCATGATTTTAACCCGCCGTCAAACGTAACAATGTAATCGCTCGGCAACAATCGGAAAACAACGACCATTTATGCTAAATTCGCACATGCTAGCTACCAACCTTACGCAGAACCAAGGAGAACGACGCCATGCCCATCGTCGACGCCCATGCCCACATCTATCCCGAGAAGATCGCCTCGCGGGCGGTCAGCGCAGTCGGCGATTTCTACATCACCTCGATGTTCGGGGCCGGCACGCCGGAAGACCTGCTGGCGGCCCATGCCAGCTGCGGCGTAACGCACGCCATCGTGCATTCGGTGGCCACCACGGCCAAGTCGGTCGAGTCGATCAACACGTTTCTGGCCAAGCAGGGTGCAGAGCACCCCGAGTTCATCGCCTTCGGCACCATGCACCCTGACGTCGAGGACAAAGAGGCTGAGGTGGAGCGCGCGCTGGGCTTGGGCCTGCACGGCTTCAAGCTGCACCCTGACACGCAGAAGGTCAACATGGACGACCCTCGGCTCATGGAGTTCTACGAGATCATCGCCGGGCGCGTGCCGCTGACCGTGCATACGGGCGACTACCGCTACGGCTACTCGAGCCCCGAGCGTCTGGTAAACGTCTTGAAGGCCTTCCCCGACCTGGTCGTGGATGCAGCACATCTAGCCGGCTGGTCGATATACGACGTGGGCTTCGACGTACTGCACGAGAACCTGACGTCGTTCGACAACGTCTACGTGGACGCGTCGAGCGCATTCACCTGGGTTGGCCGGCGCCACATGCGCGAGCTCATCCGCATGTGGGGCGCCGAGCACGTCATGTACGGAAGCGACTACCCCATGTGGAGCCCGGCCGTCGAGCTGGAGAACATGCTGGGCTGCGACCTGACCGACGACGAGCTGGAGCTCGTGCTCTGGAAGAACGCCGAGCGCTTCGCCGGAGTTGCGCTAGCTTAGATCTCGACGATACGATCGCAGATGCGGTCGGCCAGGTAAAGGTTGTGCGTGATGGCCACTACGCCCATGTTGTGTTCGCGCGCTTGCGCCACGATAGCACGCCATACCTGCGCTTGCGTCACAACATCGAGCATGGTCGTGATCTCGTCGCAAATCAGGATGCGGGTCTGGGGGTTCAGCGCCCGCGCGATGCAGAAGCGCTGAAGCTCGCCGCCGGATAGTTCGTTGGGCCAGCGCTTCTTCCAGGCTTCCTCGATGCCGAGCGATTCCTGAAGCTCGCGCGGGGGGTTCCACGACTCCGTCAGGGTCTTCCCCAGCTGCCAGCGCGGGTTCACCGCGCGTTCGGGATGCTGGTATACCAGCTGGACAGGACAGTACCCCCGCGAAGGCAAGGGCGATCCGTCCCACGAAATGACACCCGATTGAGGCTTCTGCCTACCCGAGAGCAAATAGGCCAAGGTTGATTTGCCCCGCCCGCTCGGCCCGTACAGGCCCACGATCTCGCCTTCGCGAACGCTGAAGTCGACGCTTTCGAGGATGGGCGCACCTTTCTTGTACTCGAAGCTCACGCCCGCGGCTTCAAGCAGACGCGCGTTCGGGGAAGGCACAACGCGCGCCTGCTCAGCTTCTCGGGCCTGCACTTTCAAGCCGGCATCATCCGAGTTTGCTTTGCCTGGGACATCATCGGCAGCCCCCACCCCGCCGAGTGGGTGGAAACAACGAACCTGTCCACCTGCATAGGTGGAGAAAGGCGGATGCCCGGCTTCGCATTCCTCCGACTTGAACGCGCAACGAGGCGCATACAGGCACCCGGCGGGAAGGTCATCGGCATAAGGCTGCGTACCCGCCGTCGGCCTGAACCCGTTTTGCGGCAGCGCATCGACGAGCGCCCTGCTGTAAGGGTGCCTGAGGCGCGTGCCGCCGTCGCGGAAATCGGCCGCGTCGGCGATCTCGAACGTCTGGCCCGCATAGAACACGACGATCCTATCGGCGGTGTTGTAGGCGAGGTCCAGATCGTGGGTGATGACGACGACGGCCTTGCCGGCATCGGCGAATTCGCGGAACGTCTTCATAGCCTCCTTGGCCATTTCCAACGTCATGCCAGGTGTGGGCTCGTCAGCCACGATGAGGTCGGCATCTTCGATGACCGCCGTGGAAACGAGCACGCGGCGCGCCATACCGCCCGAAAGCTCGAACGGGTACAACCTTTCCACCCGTTCGTCGAGCCCGAAACGGTCGAGGGCCTCGCGCGCGCGTTCGGCGGTTCCGCGAACGCCGCGCACCTGCTCGCCCGTCCGCATGAGCGGATCGAGATAATCGACCGATTGCGGCACGAAAGCCATGCGCGTTCCCCGCAGGGTTTCCTGCAGCTCCGCGTCGAGCTCTTGGCCGCGAAACCTCATCGATCCTGCCACTTGCGCATTATCGGGCAGTATCCCGAAGATGGCATGCGCGAGCAGGCTCTTGCCTGAGCCTGACGCTCCCACGACTGCAACCAACTCGCCGGCGCGAGCCGTCAGGCTCAGGTCGTGGATGACTTCGAGGGTGCGCTGGCGCAACCCGGTACCGTACTGCGTGAACGAAAGGAACAGCCCCTCGACTTCGAGGATGGGATCTGCCTCTGGTTCAGGATGGAGCTGGCGCTGCCCGCCCTCGCATGCAGGCTTGTCAGCGCCGCCAGTGGCTCTCTCGCGTTCGGTTCTCTCGCCTGACATTCCTTATTACTCCTGTACGGTATGGGGATCTGTGAGCTGCTTGATCTCGTCGCCGAGCGTGAAGGTGAGAAGCACGATGGCCACCATCATCAAGCCGGGGAACAAGGCGAGCCACCACGCCCCCGTTGCCAGATACTTCATCGAGCTCGAGAGGATGGCGCCGATCGCGGGCGAATCGAGCGGAAGGCCGAAGCCCAGGAAGGTCAAAGCGCTCTCATGCAGGATCGCGTGGGGGAATAGCAATATCGTGCCGACTATGAACTGCGGCAACACGTTCGGCACCACATGGTGCCAGGCAATCCACAAATCGGACTTGCCGACAGCGCGCGACGCGGCGACGAACTCGCCGGTCCGAATGCGCAAGACTTCAGCGCGGATTACACGGGTCAAGCTCGGCCAATGGGTCAAGGCTACGGCCAACACCACGCCAAACGTCCCCCCTCCGACGGAGAAGGAGATGAGAAGCAACATCACCATGTGCGGGATGGACATCAGAAGGTCGGCCAACCAAAGGACCACCTTGTCCACCCATCCGCCGCATACGGCCGAAACGCTTCCGAGCACCAAGGCCACGAATCCGGAAACAGCAGATGCGAACAGCCCGATGACGATGGACAGCGCAAGCCCCCTGACGCTGAAACAGAACATGTCGTGCCCGAGGAAGTCGGTGCCGAACCAATGGGCGGCACTCGGAGCCTGCTGCTTCTGCGAGAAGTCCGATGCATAGAACTCAGGGGGCATGGTAAGCCCGGCAACGAGCGCGGCAACCAAGATGGCGCCGAGCACAACCGCAAGGACGATGGCGCGGCGGCGGCGATTGGACGTGCGCGCCACCTTCGCCTTCTCGGCTTTGGCGACAGGCGCATGGAATGCAGTAAGCTCAGCCATCAATCGCCTCGCTTCCTGCGCGGATGCGCGGGTCAACCACGCCGTAGAAGATATTCGCCGTCATGTTGCCGACGAACACGAACAGCGCAGCGACAAGCGCCACCCCCAAAAGCAGGGGTATGTCGCCGCGCAATGCGGCGGTGACGGCGGCGTTGCCGATGCCCGGATACGAGAACACCTGCTCGGCAAGAACCGAGCCGCCGAAAATCTCGGAGATAGAGCCGAATTGCAACGTGATGGCGGGCAGCGCGATGTTGCGCAGCACATGCCTGCGCGTGAACTGCGATTCGGTCTCGCCGCGCGCACGCGCGAACAAGGCGTAGTCGCTCAAGCGCGCCTCGATGGTCTTCTCGCGCGTCTGCAACGTGATCTGCGCGATCCCCGTCACGGAAAGCACGAGGGCGGGCAGGAACAAGTGATGCAATCGCATGGCGAGCGTCACGTCCTCGGCGCGCATGCCGGCGGGGGCGGCAAGGCCGGTCGGGAACCACCCGAGGGAGACGGAGAACGCCATGAGCGCCAAGAGCGCCAGCCAAAACGTCGGCGCCGCGGCGAGCACGAGGCAGAAGCCCTTGATAATGCGGTCCACCCAGCTGTTCTGACGCAGGCCGCACACGATACCCAGCACGAACCCGAGCACGCCTGAAAGTATCCAAGCGGTCCCCATCAAGGCAAGCGACGTCAGGAAGCGCTCACCCACCACTTCGATAACGGGGCGGTTGTAGATGACCGAAACGCCCCAGTCACCAGTCAGCACGCCCCCGATCCAGTTGCAGTAGCGTTGAACAGGCGGCTGGTCCCAACCCCATTTTTCCGCGATGAGGTCGAGCTGTTCCTGAGGCAAGTGGTTCTCCGAGCCCGCATACGCCTCGACGGGATCGATCGGTGCCATCGTTGCCAGGGCAAACGTAATCACGCTCACTGCGAACAGGAGCGTGACCACGCGAATGACGTTCTTGATTATGAATTTCGAACGTGCGGACACGGCAGGAGGCTACCCTTCCATCTTCCACTCTTCGATGGTGCAGACTACCGGCCATCCATGCCCGTGCGGATGCACCAGCTGGTCGCCCAGGTCCAAGCCATCGCGCACGAAGTACGTATGGTCGATGTTCGCGAGCCAGATGCAGGGATGATCGCCGTTCTCGGACTCGGGACCGGCCTCGCCGTCCCACTGGACCTTCTTCCACTCCTCGACGATCTCGTCGCGCGAGGTCAAGCTTTGAGCAGCCTCGATATGCGCGTCGACCGCGGCGTTGGAGTACTGCGCGTGGTTCGTCGAAGCGCCCGTCTTGTAATAGCCTGTCAGGTCGCCTGCGGGGTCGTAGTCGCCCGTTCCCCAACACGTCGGGACGTTCTCGGAAATCTCCTTGCACTTGCTCCAAGCTTCCGACGTCGCGTTGATCTTGATGCCGAGCTTCTCGGCTTCCTGCGCGAAAGCCTGGGCAAGGTTGTAACGTTGCAGGTCGTCGGTACGCCCGGTG
This sequence comes from uncultured Eggerthellaceae bacterium, assembly GCA_946626265.1. GTDB lineage: Bacteria > Actinomycetota > Coriobacteriia > Coriobacteriales > Eggerthellaceae > UBA9715. Next base: position 5,753 of record CAMOUE010000018.1, read on the forward strand.
ATGCTGAACTCTGCGCGGACGCCGTCTTTCTCGCGGATGCCGTCGGACCCTGCGATCCAGCCCGCGTCCTCGAGGATCTTGATGGCCTCGTCCACGCGGCCGTCCTTGAAGCTGCATGCGGGATTGGCCCACGGCACCTGCGTGATGAGCGCCGTCGTGGCGGTGCCGATGCCGTTCAGGGCGTTGTCGATGATCGCCTGGCGGTCTACGCCGATGACGAGCGCCTTGCGGACGGCCGGGTCGCACGTGACGTTGTTGCCGACCACCTTGCCGTCAACTTCGGATTCAGGCTGAGTCGGCAGGTTGAAACCACGCGTGTCGATGGTCGCGAGCGTCTCGAGGTGCATGCCCGCAACGCTTGCGGTCGCGTATTCGGGCGACACCATCGCCACGTCGAGCATGCCTGACTGCGCATTTGCGAGCACGGCCTCGCCGTCGAGGAACAAGACGGTGATCTGTTTGAACGGCGAGATGGTCCCGTAGTACTTTTCGTTGGGCTCGATGATGACCTGCTGGCCCTTGTCCCATTGTACGAGCTTGAAGGGGCCCGAACCGATGGGGTTGACGCGGTACTTCTCCTCGTCGTAGCCCGCCTCGGGCACGATGCAAAGCTTGCCCGTGATGGACTCGAAGCTCGAGAACCGTTCGGACAGCGTGAACTCAACCGTGTAGTCGTCGACTGCCTTCGCGTCGACGAGCTTCGTAAGGTTCAAGCTCGAGGAGCCGCCGTCGCGCGCGGTGAGGTACGAGAACACGACGTCGGACGCCTTGAGCGGATTGCCATCGGAAAACACTACGTCATCGCGTAGCTGATAGGTATAGGTGGGCTTGTGTCATGAAAAACATGACGCAAGCCCCGTCCTCGTGTCACCATCCCGTGTCACCATCTCCTCGCGTCACCCGCGTCACCCCGTCACCCCGCCATCGCGCTCAGCGCGAGATGCGACGGTACACGATCAGCATGCAGATTGCAGAGGTCACCCAGGTTATGGGGTAGGACACGGCAATCGCCTCGACTGAATGGAATGCCGCCATAAGGCATCCGATGATGATGCAGCGCACGATGCAGATGTTGACGAGCACGATGACCATGGGCTCGGTGCTCTTGCCCCAGCCGCGTATCGTCGCGCCGAGGATATCCTGCAGTGCATAAATCGAGTACAAGGGGAAGGCGATCCAGGCGATGCGCAGGCCGATTTCGATGACCTCCGGATCCTGGTTGAAGATCCAAAAGCCCCAGTGGGCCCAGATCGGCATGAACGCGGCGATGGCGATACACCACACGATGCCGATGAGAATGCAGGTCCGAGCACCCTTGCGAGCCCGGTCCTTCCTCTCCGCTCCGAGGTTTTGCGCGACGAAGGTCGTCGACGCCTGGGCGAAGGCGACAACGGGAAGGTAGAAGATGAGCTCGACCTTGAAGTAAGTCGCAAAAGAGGCCATCGCCGTCGTGCCGAGCGTATTGATGTGGAACTGCGCGTACACGTTCGAGAGCGCCATCAAAAGCGTTTGGGTGCCCGCGGGAACGCCGAGGCGGATCATCTCCCGCGCATGTTCCGCATTAATCCTCGATTCGCGGATGACCAGGCGATACGGCGAATCCATCCGGCACAGGTACACGAGCAGCACGAGCGCCGCCAAACCCTGCGAAAACAACGTTGCCACCGCAAGCCCCGCAATCCCCCACCCGAAGCCGACGAGGAAAAGCCAGTCGGCCGCCACGTTCAAAAGGCCGCCCACGAGTTGTGCCTGCAGGGTTTTCGCGGAGTTGCCCAAGGCGCGCACGACGCCAGCGCACATGTTGTACAGCATGACCACGATGGCGCTGATGAAGTATACGCGCAGGTAAAAGAGGGCGTCCTTCATGATTTCAGGAGGCGTGTGCAGCGCTTCAAGGTAGAAACCGGCAAAGGCCCAGCCCAGAATCGCCACCGCGATGCCGCCGAATAGCCCGAGGATGAAGGCGGTCTGCACCGCATCACGCGTTGCCTGGTAATCGCCCGAGCCCAGAAGCCGCGCGACGACGACGGTCGCGCCGATCGACAGACCGTTGAAGAAACAGATGAGGCAGGTGATGAGCAGCATGCTGACGCCGAGCGTCGCGGAGCCGGCAGTCCCCAGGACGTTGCCTGCGTAGAGCATGTCCACGGTGTTGTAGAGCTGTTGGATGAGGCTCGAAGCCAGAAGGGGGAGCGTAAAGAGCACCGTTCCCCTCACGATGGGGCCCTGGGTGAGGTCCAGGCCCCCGCCGGGACGCCGTGCGCTCTTCGCTTTCGGCTCGCCTCCGGCTTCGCTCCGTCGCCACAGCGGACTCATAGCTTTTGAGCCACCACCATGAACTGCGGCGCGTAGGCCCAACGCTTACGATACTCCTCCGTCCACACGACCGTCGAGACATCGCGGGCATACGCCGAGGAGAAGCCGACCTCCTTCGCGGCAGCCACATCCCAGTCGGGGCGTGAAAGCGAGGTCAAAGGAAGCTTCAGCGCTTCTTCGTTGAGCATCCGGTACGAGGGAATCATGTCAACCTCGTAGAGGCTGTGATACTGTTCTGCAACCTCGGGGTCGAGCAGGAAGCGGTACCACTCCGAATCGAAGTACACAAGGCTTCCGCCCGGCTTCAGCACGCGGAACCACTCCGCGAGCGCCCCCTTCGGGTCCGGGAGGTTCCACATGACGTTGCGCGAGGTCACGACATCGAAGCTCCCGTCATCGAAGGGCAGCGCCGTCGCGTCGGCTTCGACGAGTTCGAGGGGCAGCTTCTCGCGCGCCGCGTTTTCGGCTGCGGCCTCGAGCATATTCGCACAGAAGTCGGCGCCGGTGACCCGGTAACCAACCCGGGCGAGCTCGAGAGACAAGCCTCCAGGGCCGCATCCCACGTCGAGCAGCTTAGCACCCTCCCCTGCCGGCGCGACCTCATCGACGAGTTCGCCGAAAGCAGGCGAGTCGCCCGAACCGATGCCGTAGGTGTCGGCGCGCTGCTGCCAGTACTCATGGAGGAAGGCGTCGCCGTCGAGCGTCTTTGCGGCGCTGATCTCGAACATGGGGCTTGCGGCGTACAAGACGAGCTCGGACTCCAGAAGGATTTTGTCGCAAACCCGTTCATCGACCTCGATGCCGCGCATGCCGAGCTCCTTGAGTACCGCGACATCCCAGGCGGGGCGGTCGGCCGCATGCAGCGGCAGCTCGTCGTAGCGCTCGTCGTAGGCACCGCAGACCTTGCGGGTCTTCCCGTAGCGCTCCGCATACGCGCGCTCGTTCTCCTCCACCTCGGCGGCGAGCTCCTCGTCGTAGAAATGCCGCGTCCACGCGCCGTCGTAGACCAGAAGCGCGCCGCCCGGCTTCAGCACCCGCAGCCATTCCGCATAGGCGCGTGCGGGGTCGTCGAGCGCCCACACGAGGTTGCGGCACATGACGACATCGAAGCAGTCGTCATCGAAAGGAAGCGCATGGGCATCGCTTTGCACGTAGTCCGCTTCAACCCCCCAGGACTGCGCATTGCGCTTCGCCCTGGCAAGCATGTCCTCCGATGCGTCGACGGCGGTCATCTTGTGGCCCAAGGAGCCGAGCACACACTCGAAATAGCCCGGCCCGCAGCCCACATCCAGCACCTTCGCCACCTTGCCCTCCGGCAGATGCGAAGTGAACAAATCCCGCCACACCTGCACCTGAAAGCCGGTGAGCTCGTGCTCGATATAGGCATCGTAGGTTTCACCCGACGCCCAGTCTTCCTGAAGCATCAGGCGCGCTCGGCTCGGATGCGGCGCAGCGCTTTCATTCTTCGGCATCTTCTTGCTCCTTTGCCAGTTGCAGCTCGATGAGCTTGCGATAGAACTCGCTCGTCGCGAGCAGCTCCGCGTGCGTTCCGTCGGCTTCGACCCTGCCCGCGTTGAGCACGACGATGCGGTCTGCCGAAAGGATGGTCGAAAGCCGATGGGCGATAACCAGGGAGGTCCGACCTGCAAGCTGTTCGTCGAGCGCCTTTTGAATCGCCCGCTCGTTTTCGGTATCGAGGTTCGAAACCGCCTCGTCCAGTATGAGGATCGGCGCGTTCTTCAACACGGCGCGCGCAATCGAGATGCGCTGGCGCTGGCCGCCCGAGAGCTGGGAGCCGCGCTCGCCGGTCATCGTGTCGTAGCCGGCGGGAAGGCTCTCGATGAAATCGTGGATGTGCGCTGTCTTGGCCGCCGCCTCCACCTCATCGTCGCTGGCATCGAGCCTGCCCAGGCGGATGTTTTCGCGCACGGGCATGTTGAAGAGATACGAATCCTGCAACACGGCGGAAAGCAGCGTATGCAGGCTGTCGAGCGACATCTCGCGGATATCGCGCCCCGCAACGGAGATGCTTCCGGAATCCACATCCCAGGTCCTAAGAAGCAGACTCGAGCAGGTCGTCTTGCCCGCGCCCGACGGTCCCACGAGCGCGACCGTCTCTCCCGGCTCCACGGTAAAGCTCACGCCCTTCAGCGCCGGCGCCGTCGATTCGTCATAGGAGAAGCTCACGTCGTCGAAGACGATCCGAGGCGTTCCGAGCGAGACCATATCGACGTCGGGTCCGTCATCGACCACTTCCTCGGTCTCGTCGAGGACGCGCTGAATCCTGTCGGCGGCTCCCGTGACATTGCCGAGATTGCGCGCGACATTGCTCACTTCCATGATGGGCGAGAAGAGCAAGGTGGACATCATCACGGCAGCCGGATACCACGCGAAATCCATCTGGCCGCTCGTCACGAGCATGGCGCAGAAAGCCATGACGAAGACGGTGAACATGCCGACGAAGAGCTGCAGAAGGCCGTTTTCCACGCCTTGGCGCCGCCCGTAGCGGTACTGCGCATCGTAGAGCTCGCGTAGGATCTTGCGGTCGTTTTCGCGGTAGCGCGCAAGCCCGTTGAGCGTCATGAGCTCGCGCAGGCCTTGGATGCCCTCCATCGTGCTCTTGTTCGCCTGCGCCATCTTCTCGCGTACTTCCCGCCCCTGCACGTCAGCGACTTTCTGCAGGAAGAAGGGGGTGGCGGTGGCAAGTGCGGCGAACAGGGTCATGACGAGCGCCAGCACGCCGTTGATGGTCGCCAGGAAGACGAGCGCGACGACGACGATGGCGATGGCCGCGATGTAGCTGCCGACGGTGTGGGCCATGAACCATTCGAGCTGCTCGACATCGGACATGAGCGTCGTGCCGATTTTGCCCGAATGGTGGCGCACCATGAACGCGGGCGCGAGCACATCGAGCTTGTCGAAGATGCGGATGCGGAAATCGCGGAGCGCCTTGTAGGCCACGTCATGGCCCCACCACTTCTCGCCGTAGAATGCGGCGGCGCGCAGCAGAATCGCCCCCAAAAGCGGCCAGAACAGGCTCCAGAAGCGGCTTTGGTCGAGATTGCCTTCGATAACCAAACCGGCCATGTAGGAGATGAGGAAGGCCGAAAGGAACATGGAACCGTGCTTGATGAAGGTCACGACGATGGTCACGATCATCTCGGCACGGTAGGCCTTCATCGATTTGAAGAGCTGGATGAAATTGCGCCAGCGGGTGCGGGCCTGCTCGCTCGACTCGAGACCCTTGACGCCAACCTCAACAGGTGAGGAGAACCATTCGCTAGCCACGGTCGACTCCTTCCCTCTGAGCCTCTATGAGCGCCGCGTACACGCCCTTGCGCGCCAAGAGCTCCTCGTGCGTGCCGACCTCGGCCACGCGCCCCTCGTCGAGCACGACGATCTTGTCCGCGTTTATCACCGTGGAAAGGCGATGCGCGATGATGATCGTCGTATGGTCGACGGCAAGGCGGTCGACTGTCTCCTGGATGATGGCTTCGCTCTTCGCGTCCACGCTCGAGGTCGCCTCGTCGAGGACCAGGATGGGCGCGTCCTTCACGATGGCGCGCGCGATGGAAAGCCTTTGGCATTCGCCGCCGGACAGGCGGATTCCGCGCTCGCCGAGCATCGTGTCGAAGCCTTCGGGCAGCTTCTCTATGAAGGACAAGGCGCCGGCGGCCTCGGCAGCCTTGCGAATCTGCTCCTCCGAAGCATTCGGATTCGCCATCGCGATGTTGTTGCGCACGGTGTCGTCGAACAGGTAGGTATCCTGGAACACCACGCCGATTTTCGAGAGCAGATAGCGGACGGCGAAGTCGCGCGCATCCACGCCGTTGAAGCTCACGGAGCCAGAACTGGGGTCGTAGAAACGAAGCATGAGGTTCGCCACCGTCGATTTGCCGGCACCCGACCTGCCCACGAAGGCGACAGTCTCGCCGGCCTCCACCGTAAACGATACGTGAGATAAGGCTTCCGATTCGGCGTTCGGGTACGCGAAGGACACGTCGTCGAAGCGAATCGACGGAAGACCGGAGTCGAGCGATACCGTATCCGCGTCCTTCGGGTCATCGACAGCCAGCGGCGTATCGAGCACGGCGAAGATGTCGTTTGCCGCGGAAAGGCCCATGAAGCTCGCATGCCAGGCGTCGTTCAAGGTGATCATGGGCCGCGAGCATTCGGCCGCGAGGAAGAGGAACATGGATACGGCGGTGATCTCGACGGCACCGGTTCCCGTGCGGTACACGGCAAGCGCGACGCAAAGGCAGGAGACGACCGAGGTCAAAAAGATCATGGCCGTGGAGTCGAAGATGGAGAAGGTCGTATTGTGGATCTGCTCCTTGTAGAAAGCCTGAGCGCTGCCGGCGAGCTGCTTCGCGCGCGTCTTGTCGGCGTTGAGTGCTTTCAAGGTCGATATGCCCTGGATGCTGTCGACGTACTCCGCGTTGAGCTCGGCATACGCGGCCCAATAGCGCACGTGAATCGGGTTGACGAGCGGCAAGGTCAGGTAGGGCACGACCGCGCAGGCGATCATCGCGAGGATGAGCACGAGACCGGAGACGAGGTCGAGTGTGCACAGATAGATGCCCACGATCAAGCCGACGAGGACGACGGTCGTCATCTGCGGAACGTAGGCCACCAGGAAGGGCTCAAGCTGCTCGACGCCGTCGAGGACGATGGATTGCACCTTGCCGGAACGCTTGTTGTTCAGATAGCCGGGACCCAGCTTCAGGAACTTGTCGAAGATAAGGTCGCGGATCCGGCTTTTCACCCGGGTAGCCATGACGCGCGTATAGGTCTCGGAGGCCCAGGTGAGCAGCGCGCGGATAATCACGGCGACACCCGCGCCCGCCGCGAGCTTCACCACTTCGATCAAAGCCTCATGCTCGAACACGAGCGTGACGGCATAGGCCATCAGCAGGGCTTGCACGATATAGGTCGCCGCTACACCCAAACCGATGAGTGTTTTGCAGGCGACCTCGCGCCGTAGAGCCCAGACGTAGCGCATCAACCTTCCATAGGCGCCCATGGCACTCTCACCTTTCCGTTTTCTTCCGAAAGTCCAGCACGCTCGAGAGCAGCTCGACCGTATAGGGATCCTGGGGATGCTCGAAGAGCTGTTTCGTTTCCCCCTGTTCGACGACGACGCCGTCTTTCATGACGTACACGCGGCTGCACAAACCGCGCACGAGCGCCAGATCGTGGCTGATGAACAAACACGACATGCGGAGCTCGTGGCTCAGCTGGATAAGCAATTCGATGATCTGCGCCTGCACGGTCACATCGAGCGCGCTCGTCGGTTCATCGCAGAGCAGAAGCTTCGGCCGCGAGATGATCGCGCGGGCGAAAGCCGCGCGCTGGCACTCGCCACCGGAAACCTCCCAGGCGTACTTCTTCGCATAGGACGCGGGCAGACGCACCATTTCGAGCGCCTCGTACATGAGCTTGCGACGCTCGTCGGCAGTCATCTGCTTGCGGTAGATGACGCCCTCTTCGATACCTGCGCCGAGGGTCATGCGCTCGGAGAAGGTCTCGGCCGGGTGCTGGAAGACCATCTGCACATCGCGGCGGAACTCCGCAGCACGCGCCTGACGCTCTTTGAGCTGCGCTTTTGACAGCTCGACATCCTGCGGCAGCGCGATCTCTGCGCCCTTGTAACAAATCGAGCCGCTCGTAGGCCGCTCCAGGCCTATGACCATGTTCGCAACCGTGGTCTTGCCGCTCCCGCTTTCGCCGATGAGCCCCACGGATTCGAACTCGCCGATCGAAAGGTTCAGATGCTGCACCGCTTTCACCTGCACCTCGCCGGAGTCGAAGGTCTTGTTGATATCGGTCAGTTCGAGCAGCATCAGGCTTCACCCCCTCGGGTGCACAGCACCCAATGGCTCTCCGAGAGCGAGCGCTTTTCAACGCAGGCATCGCAGGCTGGACGGTAGCACGAGCATCGATCGGAGTAGCGGCAGGGGGAATCGACCTTGCGGTCGACCGCTTCAGGTGCGCGCGGAATCTGCCCGTCTATCGTGGGGATGGCGCGGATGAGGTCGCGTGTATACGGGTGGCAAGGCGAATCGAGCACCTCGTCACGGGTGCCGAACTCCACGAGCTCGCCGGCGTACATCACGCCTATCATCTGCGAGCAGTTGGATATGACGCCCATGTTATGGCTTACGATGAGCATCGCGACGTTGCGATCGCGCACCGTACGGCATAACAGGTCGATCACTTGGGATTGCACGGTCACATCGAGCGCGCTCGTCGGCTCGTCGGCCAAGATGAGCTTCGCCTCGCAGGCCAGAGCCATCGCGATGACGACGCGCTGGCACATACCGCCGGACAGCTCGAAGGGATAGCGCTTGAGCACCGAGGCAGGGTCGTCGAAACCCGTGTCGGCCAAGAGTTCCATCTCGCGCTTGTGCATCGCGGCTTTGTCCTTGGTGTGGAAGTGGATGCGCATGATCTCGTCGAACTGGTTTCCCACGGTGAACAGCGGATCGAGAGAGCTCACCGGGTCCTGGAAGATATAGGCAGCTCGTCCGTTGAGGAAGCTGATCCGCTCGCTATCGGAGCGATTGGCAAGCAGCTCCCCATCGAAGTAGATGTCTCCGGAATCGACATGCCCGGATTTCCCCAGAAGACCCATGATCGCTTTGAGGATGGTGGACTTTCCCGATCCGCTCTCGCCGACAATGCCGACGACCTGCCCGAGCTCAAGGCTCAGGCTCACGGCCTCGACGGCACTGACGCCCCCATAGGAGACGTCAATGCCGTCTAGGACCAACAGGCTCTGTTCGTTCGTGCTACGCAACGCTCGTCGTGGGCGTGACAACGTAGAACTCGGACGGAGAGGTCACGAGACCGTTCACACCGTCGCGGGCGATGATCGTCGTCTTGGCCGCAGAGAAGAAGATGAACGCGCAGTCATCAAGCTCGATCTGCGAAATCTGGCGGGCGATGTCACCGCGGGCATCGAGGTCGAACTCGTTCTTCAGGTCATTGAACAGCGCATCTACCTGCGGGTTGCTGTAGCCGCCGAAGTTGTCGGACGAATTGGAAACGAAGCACAGACCGACGAAGTACTGCGGGTCGCCCGTCGGAGCCATGAGGTAGCTGTCGATGGAGATGTCGGTGCCGGAGTTCATCCAGGTCTCCTTGTCGAGCAGCCAGTAGTCCAGAAGCTGGACGTTAAGTTTCATGCCGGCCTGGGCCATCTTCGACTGCAGGTCATCGCACAAATAGACGAACTGCGGGTAGTCGCTGCAGGTCGTAATGGTAACCGTCAGCGGCTTGCCGTCGAGCTCGCGGATGCCGTCGCCGTCGGTATCGACGATGCCGGCGTCCTCGAGGACCTGGGCGGCCTTCTCGACGCTGAATTCGTCAACGGTCAGGTTAAAGCCCTCGGTTCCGCCATAGGCGACAGCCTCGCTGTAAACGCCCCAATTCGCTTCCTGCATGCCGCCGGTGATGACATTCGAGTAGCCCTCGCGGTCAACGCAGAAGGCCACAGCGGTGCGGACGGCAGGGTTCTTCATGACTTCGCTCGTCTCCATGTTCAAACGCAGGAAGTCAACGCGCGAGGTCTCGCTGTAGATGGTCTGGAAACCATCCTTGCCGTTGAACTGCGCGTAACCGGCCGCCGAGGGACCCTCGATGGCATCGATTTCGCCGTTCATCAGCGCAAGGTTCATAGCGTCATCGTCGTCGAACTTCTTGAAAGTCACCTGGTCGAGCGCGACATCGCCATCCCAGTAGTTCTCGTTCTTCACGAGCGTCAGGGTACCGCCCGGGATGAGCTCTTTGACAACGAAGGGGCCGGTGCCGATGGGGGCCTTGACGTAGTCGACGCCCTCACCCACGTAGTAGATGTTGAACAGCATCGGGTTCGTGACAAGGCTCTCGAAGTCCGGCGCTGCCTCGCGCGTCTTGATCGTCACGACTTGGCCATCCGCCTCGATGGATTCGACATCGAGGTTCTCGCGCGCACGCTGATTCAGCTCGAAGGTGCGCTCGAGGCAGGCCTTCACCGCTTCGCCGGTCACCGGCTCGCCGTTGCTGAAGGTGATACCCTCCTTCATCGTGATGGTCCAGGTGTAGTCGTCGACATTCGCAACGGACTCTGCCAGCCACGGCTCGGGCTCAGAGTCGTCGCTGAGCTTCATCGGCGTCTCGCAGAAGCCGTAGCTCGTCGCGGACCACCAGGTCAACGCAGGGTCGAGGCTTTCCTCCTCGAAGTAGGCCGTGCTGCCGATGGTCAGGCTCGAGCCGCCCTCGGCGCTGCTCGGCTTGTCCCCGCCCGAGCAGCCTGCCAGGCAGAATGCCAATGCGCAGGTCAGCGCCAGGGTCGCGACAACTCCGACCAGCCCTTTCCTCTTTCCTTCTTTCATGCTCCTTCTCCTTCCTTTTCGCGTTCGGGAGCTTTTTGCTTTATTCGTCCCACCCTCAACCATCATGCTTCCGCGACGATCGAGCATGTCCCGCAGGATGTCGCCGAAAAGGTTGAAGATGACAACCGAGATGAAGAGCGCGACGCCCGGCGCGGCCATGCACCAGGGGGCCGTGAGCATGTCGCTCCGCGCGTCGCTCATCATGGCGCCCCATTCGTTCGTGGGCCGGGCAGGGCCGAGGCCGAGGAACGAGAGGCCAGCCATGGTGAGGATCACTTCGCCGATCGAGAGCGCGGCGGTGATGATGAGCTCCGCCGACACATTGGGCAGGATGTACTTCGTCAGAATCGCGAAGGGACTCGCACCGCAGACCCAAGCCGCACGCACGCTTCCGGACTCCTTGAGCGTTATCGTGAGGCTTCGCGCGAGGCGGGCGAAAGTCGTCCAGTAGACGAAAGCGATGGCGAGGATCATGTTGATGACGCCTTGCCCGAGGATACCCGCGATGGCCACGGCCAGAACGAAGCTCGGGAAGGCCTGGAAGACCGTGACGACCTTCGAGACGACGGCATCGACCGGACCGCCGTAGTAGCCTCCGATCATACCGACCGCTGTCCCCAGAACCAGCACGATAGCCACGACGGCAAGCGCGATAAGCACCGATTCCTGCGCGCCGGCCAAGGTGCGGATGAGCACATCGCGGCCGAGCTTGTCCGTGCCGAGCGGATAGCCTTCCGTACCGGGGGGAAGCTGCGACTTGGTCAGGTCCGTGAAGTTCGGATCGAAGGGCATCACGACGGGAACGATGGCCGCCGCGAGGATAAACAGCAAAGTCACCGCCGCGATGACGATGAAGTGCCGCTCTTCTTTCGTGCGCGTGCGTCGGGAAGCCATTTAGCCGCGCTTCCTAACCCGCGGGTCGATGAAGCGGTAGGAGAAGTCGACCAAGGCGTTGACGATTAGAAAGACGATGGCCATGAGCAGCGCATAGGCCTGGATGACGATGTAGTCGCGATGGCCGATGGCAAGGACGGACACGCCGCCCACACCCGGCCAGCCGAAGATGTTCTCCACGATGACCGCACCGCCGAGCAGCGAGCCGAGCGAGATGCCCACGAGCGTAAGGAGCGGAACGGCGAGATTGCGCAGCACATGCTTTACGAGAATCCGCGTTTCGCTCACACCTCTCGCGCGGAGTCCGCTCACATAGCCGGCGTTGATCTGGCCTAAGGCGAGCGCGCGGACCTGGCGTATGTACCAGGCCGAAAGCGGCAGGGCAAGGGCAACAGAGGGCATGAAGATGCCCTTGAAATCATAGGTGGGAATGACGGAAAACCAGCCTAATCGGACGCAGAGGAGATAGAGCATCAGCAAGGCGATGAAGAAGTTCGGGAGCGCATTGAACAGGTAGGTAATGAAGCGCATGAACTGGTCGTAGGCGCTATCGCGGTAGCGCGCGCACAACAAGCCTAAGGGAATCGAGACCACGAGCGTCATCACGAGCGACACCGCGGTGAGCGCGAGCGTGAACGGGAGGGCTTCCATGAGCGTGTCCGCGACCGGAGCGCCGTTCCTCAGGGACTCGCCGAGATCGCCGTGGCACAAGCCCCACATCCACGAAAGATACTGCTCGAAGAAGGGGCGGTCGACGCCGAGCTCCGCGCGCTTGGCGATGAGTTCCTCCTCCGAGGGGTAGATTCCGCGATCCGCAAACCACGAGATGGCCGCATCCGCCGGCGAGAGATAGGCAAGCAGGAAGGTGAGGAAGGTGACGCCGAGGATGACGACGAGCGCACCGCACAGCCGCCACGCGATACGTCCGCCGCGGCTGCGCTTCAAGGGGTTCTTATGTGGTCTCAGCGTCGAGATGGAAGGCCCCCTTCTTAGGAATGCGCTTGCCTCGTGCTTGGTCTATACCATGCAGTCACATGCGCAGGTCAAACTTGTTACCGAATCTACGTTTTTCACACTTTGCACATAGTAATACATCTTTGCAAATCGTATTACCACAGAGGGCAAAAGGATGCTTTCTGGAGTTTGCGCGCCTCGGGACATCTGGAAGTAGTGAGACGAGGCTGACGCGCCCGGGGCTTGGTGGTGACGCGAGCTGACGCGAGGGGTGACGCGAGGACGGGCAAGCCGTCGTCGGAAACGTCCCACTTCTTCGCGAGGTCGGGCTGAAGTTGCATGTCCTTGTCGAAACGAAGCAGCCTCGAGTGGAAGAAGGTGTACGCACCAGAGGAGCCGTAGCCCGTCATCGGGTCGAAGCCGTTGTCCGGCTCAGCTCCAACATATATGGTAAGCGTATCTTTCGCGCCACCCGATGCGGCGGCAGAAGCAGACGCCGATGCGGAAGCGCTTGACGCAGACGCCGACGATGCGGAGCCCGAGGAGCCGCATCCCGCCAATCCTGCCAGCGCGAACGCTCCCGCAACGCCGATGAAGCTTCTCCGAGAAAGCATCCTGTGATCCATACGATCCCCTCCATTCGGTCGAGATGTTACGTATTAACAATTCGTAACATAGTATCAGTGAGTTTACCATTGATTATTACGAATAACAAATACGTAACACTATACGGCAAGCCGAATCGCCCGCGACCCTCAGGTCGGCCTTCGGACTATTTTTGGAAACGAGGCTTGCAAACGCCACTCGCTCGATGATCGATTAGGTTGCGTAGGGAAAGCCCGGCGCGACACCGGCGTCAAGGCAAACGGTGCAGCTGCGCCATTCGCCTCAAGTCTCAGTAATGCCTGCGCAC